>JANLSP010000590.1:0-6834 GCA_031362485.1 Novosphingobium sp. | reverse complement strand
TGAATACGAGGGTTCGATTCCCTTCACCCGCTCCATTTTCCTGTTCACGGACGTTCGTATCTGTCTGGACAGACCCCCAAAAATCAGCGGTATTAAGCGGTTATCCGGCCGCGTTCGCATCCAGCCACCAGCCTCTGGGGGTGTGATTGGGGAGGTATTCGCAAAATGGCCAAGTCGATACGCCCGCACTCCTCTGTTCGGTTTGTGGAGTTCGTGGGATACGATGCAGATCACTTATTCACTTGAATGTAGCGGCCAATCTCAATCAGCGCGGCAAACCGCAAAAGCTGACCGCCGACATTGCAGTCGTTCGCTTGAGAATTATTCGATCCTGAAACCGGACGTTCAAGGCGGCTAGCGTTCCGGCAGACAAGCGCGCCCAAGGCGTTGCCTATCCGCCATAGTCGGTCAAATGCGGCAGGTTGCAGCAACACTGAACTGAATTGAACGTTTGAATCCGGCTCGCGCCCTTGCGAGCCTTCCCGCTTTGGGCAAGAATGTAACATGCCGTGTGCATTGTTCCAGGCAATTGCGAGGGCGGCGCTGGGAGGGAGTGGAGGCATTCAATGATCAGCGACCCGGCGCGCATTCCCGTCATTGTCGGGGTTGGCCAGATCAATGACCGGCCTTCCGCAGACGAGGAAGGACTCGATTCCATCGGGCTGATGGCGGCGGCGGTCCGAGCTGCCGATGCCGACGCCGGCGGGGGCTTCGCCGCGCTCTGCGACTGGCTGGCTATCGTGCCGCAGCTTTCGTTTCGTGAACTCGATCCGGTGACGTTGCTTCCCGCAGCACTGGGAATCGCGCCCGGCCTTGTCCGGCAAGCGCCCATGGCCTCGGGCGATACGCCGATCCTCTATCTGAACGACGCGGCCAATGCCGTCGCCAGCGGACAGGCCCAGGTCTGCATTGTCGCTGGCGGAGAGGCTTTGCGCACTGCCGCACGGCGCCAGCAGGTCTCCGGCCCCGGCGGCGGCCAGTTCCGGGCGCATTTGACCGCCTCTGAGCTGCGCATTCGTTACGGTGTGCTCAATCCGGCCGATATCTATCCGCTTTATGAAAATGCCATCCGGGCAGAGTGGAAGCAGTCGCTGGCCGAGGGACAGGCTGAATCAGTACTGATCTGGTCGCTGATGTCGCACGTGGCTGCCCGGTCCGCAGGCGCTTGGATCAAGGCGCCGAAGAGCGCCGGCGAGATTGTCGAAGTCACTGCCGACAACCGGCCGATTGCCTTCCCCTATAGCAAATTCATGGTCGCCAATTCATCGGTCAACCAGGGCGCGGCCTTCATTGTCACCAGCCTCGCTGCCGCTCGCGAGGCTGGCATACCTGAGGACCAGCTGGTCTATGTCTGGGCCGGAGCCGCCGCGCACGAACAGGAAGATCCGCTTGCCCGCGCCTCATGGGGCACGCCGGCAAGCCTGCGCGTTTCGCTCGAACGTGCCATGGCGATCAACGGGCTCAAGGCAGCAGACCTTGACCATGTCGAACTCTATTCCTGCTTTCCCTGCGTGCCGAAAATGGCGCGCCGTGTGCTGGGTTGGCCGGCAGACAGGCCTGCGACAGTCCACGGCGGGCTGACTTTTGGCGGCGGACCAATCGGCAACTATATGACCCACGGCGTGGCCGCGATGGTGCAGGCCTTGCGCCAGAGTGGTCGCCATGGCCTCCTCTTTGCCAATGGCGGGCACTGCACCCACAATCACACCATCGTGGTCAGCCGCACTCCGCCGCGCGCAGGGCTGATGCCGCACGATCACGACTGCCAGGCCGAGGCCGAGGCCGCTCGCGGTCTGGTACCCGCGCTCGGAGACGATTTTGCCGGCCCGGTCACCCTGGAGACCTATACGGTGATCTACGACCGCGCTGGCGAGCCTGATTACGGCATTGTCCTGAGCCGGGCGAGCGATGGCTCGCGGTTGATTGCCAGGGTGGATAGCGCCGATGCCGAGACAATTGCCTTCCTGACTGACGGGATTTGCGAGCCTGTTGGTTCTCCCGGCATCACCGCCAAACACGGCGACACCCTGTTCTGGCGTCGCGCTCGCCAGATATCGAAGGAAACTGAATGATGTCGGACGTTGTTCTTTACGAGAAACTTGCTGGCGGCATCGCCGTGGTCACACTCAACCGACCCGAAAAACGCAATGCCGTAAGCCCCGAAGTGGCGTCGGCGCTTGAGGCAGCGGTGAAGGGCAGCGAAGCCGATCCTGAGGTCTGGGTCGTCATCCTCACTTCGTCGAATGACCAGGTTTTCTGCGCCGGGGCCGATCTGGCAGCCGTCGCCGAAGGCAGGGGTGCGCTGATCTCGACGGCGGACGGCGGCTTTGCGGGTTTTGTTGCAGCCAAGCGGCGCAAACCCTGGATCGCGGCTGTGCGCGGCTCGGCCTTGGCGGGCGGCTGTGAGCTGTGCCTGGCCTGCGACATGATCGTCGCTGCCGACGATTCCCGCTTCGGCCTGCCCGAAGTCAAGCGCGGGCTGATGGCGGCGGCCGGCGGTCTTTCGCGTTTGCCGCGCGCCATTCCGCGCCATGTGGCGCTCGAGATGATCGCCACCGGGGATCCGATCGATGCGCCGCGTGCCTATGCGCTGGGACTGATTAACCGGATGGCGCGGCCCGATGATGTGCTTGGCGAGGCGCTCGCTCTTGCCCGCCAAATAGCCTGCAATGCGCCTAAGGCAGTCCAGGAAAGCGTCACCCTGGCGCGTGAGGCGGCCTATATGAACGAGGCGGAGGCCGGTCTGGCAACCGACGCCGCCATGGCACGGCTGCGGATGACCGAGGATTTCCGCGAGGGCCCGCGCGCGTTCGTCGAAAAGCGGGCACCGGTGTGGACGGGGCGCTGATGACGAGACACCCCACGCGCGAGGCGCTTGCTGCCTTCTTCCGCCCACGCAATGTGGCGCTGATCGGGGCCTCGGACAAGTCGGCATGGAGCCAGATGGTCTTTGCGCGGTTCGGCGAATATGGCCACGAGGGCCAGTTGTTCGCGGTCAATCGGGGTGGCACGCCGGCGCACGGTTTGCCAGGGTATCAGCGGATCGCCGACATTCCGGCCCAGGTGGACATGGCCTTCATCTTTGTTCCCGCCGCCGGGGTGGCGTCCGCGCTGCGCGATGCGGCTGCCGCCGGGGTGCGCAATGCCGTGGTGCTGTCGTCCGGCTTTGCCGAAGCGGGCGAGGATGGGGCCGCCCTGCAGGCCGAGCTTGCCGAAGCTGCTGATTGGGCGGGCGTTACCATGCTTGGCCCCAATTCGCTCGGTTTTGCCAATTTCGCGGCAAGCTGTTTTTCCACCGCGATCCGCAGCCGCCTTCCGGTCAGGCTGGGCAATCTCGGCATCGTTTCCCAGTCAGGAGCCATTGCCAACGAGTTGATGAAATGGGCCCATGCACAGGGTATCGGCCTCAGCTTCCTGTGCGCCACTGGCAACGAGGCGCAGCTCGGCATCGCCGATGTCGTCGAGTATCTTGTCGATGACCCGGCAACCCATGCCATTGCGCTCTATGTCGAGGGGATTGGCGATCCCGAGCGCTTCATGGCGGCGCTGGCGCGCGCGCGCGAGGGTCGCAAGCCGGTGGTGGTGCTCAAGATCGGGCGCAGCGCGGTTTCCGGCGCGGTTGTCCAGGCGCATACCGGATCGCTGGTCGGTGACGACCGGGTGTTCGATGCGATGTGTCGCCGGTTTGGCGTGTCGCGCACAAGCTCGATCGAGGAGTTGATCACTACGGCAGATTTTCTCGGCAAGATCGGTCCGATCGATCCGCCTCAGATCGCCATGGCCTCAATCTCAGGCGGGGCCTGCGGGATGTATGCCGATCTTGCGGAGGTGCATGGCCTGGCAACCCCGCCGTTCGCGCCGGCAACACAGGCGGCCTTGCGCGATCACTTGCCCTCGTTTGCCGCGACGCTCAATCCGCTCGATGTCACGGGTGTTGCCATCCAGAACCCGGCAATCTGGACCGGGGTGCTTCCTGCGATGATCGGCGATCCGGGAATCGGTCTGGTCATCGCAAGCACCAGTCTGCCAAACACCCACGAGGAACTCACCAACCAGCGCGGGATCTATGCCGGCATCGTCGATGGCTATCGCCAGTGCGGCAAGCCGCCCGTGCTGCTCAGCTTTTCCTTGCAGGATTGCAGCGCGCTTCAACTGGCGGCTCAGGCAGAACTGGGACTGCACATCACCCTGCCCAGCATCGAGCTGGGCGTACGCGCACTGGCGCATTTGCAGCGGTGGTCCGCATGCCTGCTCGGCGATGCGCCGCGGGCGGTGCCTGCGGCCAGCGCGACTCGCGGGCCAGTGACCGAACGCGAAGTTCTGGACCATCTAGCCGAATTCGGAGTGCCGGTAATCCCGGCGGTTTTGGCGCGGGATGCCAATGAGGCGGTGCAGGCAGCCATGGAGCTGGGCGGAGCGGTCGCGCTCAAGATCGCATCGCGCGATATCGCCCACAAGACCGAGGCTGGAGGTGTCCGGCTGAATGTGCGCGGCGATGCCGTGCGCCAGACGTTCGGCGAAATCATGCGGTCCGTCAGCGCCCATGATCCGGCAGCGCGGATCGAAGGCGTGCTCGTATCGCCAATGCGCGAGCCAGGAACCGAGTTGATCGTTGGTGTCGTGCGCGATCCGCAATGGGGACCTGGAATCGTCGTTGGTCTGGGGGGCGTGTTCACAGAGGCGTTGCAAGACAGCCAGCTTCGCCTGTTGCCGGTCAGTCACGCCGAGGTGCTTGGCATGGTGCAGGAGCTGCGCGGTGCGAAACTCCTGCATGGCTTCAGTGGGTCACCGCCAGCAGACATGAACCGTCTGGCAAAATCCATCGCCGCCATCGGCGATGCCGCGTTGGCGCTAGGCCCCGGCCTTGCCGCGCTGGAAGTGAACCCCTTGCGGGTGCATGGCGGCGAGATTGAATGCCTGGACGGCCTGGCAGTCTATTCATCCTGAACCGCAAATGGCGGCAAACTGGGGCTTGATGACAATCCAACTGGTCCGCTGGCCGACGTGTGCCCTGCGCTGCGGCCAATCACTTTGTGAGATCTGCAAGCTGCCGCATGTGTAATTGAGTAATCGGTTATGCTGGCATTCCCGAGGACCCGGCGATCGGCAAGATTTATGCGGCACTGTCAACGCCCGGGATGACTAAAGAACAATATAGAGCGGGGCCCCGGTACTTTACCATTACTATGCCTTGCCTGGGAACGGCGGTTGTGGAATCCAAGGATTGAAACCATGGGTTAATATCTGTCCGAAAAGTGTGCCGTTTCGGGATGGTTAACAGATTAACTATCTTCATATACTGACAAACCTTTCTGGTCCGCGCAGTCTGTGTTTCGGCCATCATGCCTCACACAACAATGCGGACTGGAGAAACAAAATGCGCGATCTCAACATCGACGAACTCGAGCAGGTTTATGGCGCTGGCGGCAAGAGCCGCAGTGGTTGCGGCGATTCGCCCACGCCTCCTCGTTGCGGCGGCAGCAAGTCCAAGAAGAGCAAGTCCAAGAAGAGCAAGAGCAAGAAGAACAAGCGCGGCTCGAAGGGCTACTGCTGATTCCTTGCCCGCTCCGGCGTGGCATGTTCGGGGAGGGCGGGAGAAATCCCGCCCTTACCTTTTTGTAATCCCGATAGGGTATAGGTCTGGCCAAGATTATCCAACAGCCGGAAAACCATCTTGTCAGCACACCCCAAGACCCCCAGCAAAACCGGACAAACCTCAGCTGCGCAAGTCGCACACCGCGATATGGTCTGGCTGCTCGGCCAGCCGCAGCTTCAGGACTATCTCCATTTCTGCGAAGGCAAGGTCGTTGGCGGCGATCGTCTCGACGCCCGGGCACTCACCGACGAATGGCGGACGGCGAACGATTACTACTATGACCTGGAAAAATCCGAAGCGGGCATTGCTGACTCGATTGCATGCCGCCCGCTTGATCGCCGCCTGACTCGGCTGGCATCCCGCTTGGAAGCGAACGACTGGTTTCGCAATTCGTTCGACAACCTGCCCTACACTATCGAGCTCGTCGAGCTGGACAAGCTTGTCGTATCGCAGATCCAGGTCGAACTGAGCCATGTCCAGTCTGCCGTTGGCGGGCTTGGTAAGCGCCCTTCCCCGGCAGAATTGTTCAACTTCTGCCTGCCGCTTGAACGCGAAATGCCGCCAGTTTCCCTCTTGCGGCTCGCCAGCAATCGCTACCAGTTCTCGTCGCCATCGAGCGATTTTCGCCAGCATGATCCTTTGCTCCTGCGCGGGGCGGACATTGCCCATCTCAAGCTGCCCGGTCCGGCTGCGGCGCTGTTCGGCATTTCCGTCGGCTTCGGCTCGAATTTCCTCAGTGGTGTGCGCAGCGGCAGCCGGGTGCTGCTGCAGAACGGCTATCACCGGGCCTATGCCTTGCGAAGCGCAGGGTTCACCCATGCCTGGTGTGTTGTCGAACTGGTGACGCGCAAGGACGAATTGCGCCTTACGGCAACGAGCGAGGTCATGGACGATCCGGAGTTCTACTTTGCCGCAAAACGGCCGCCGATCCTGCGCGATTATTTCGACCCGCAGATTGCCAAGCGGCTAACCGCCAAGCGCATGGACTGTGTGGTGGAAGTGGAAATCAACGTTCGCAGTTCGGTGGCTTCCGCCGATTAAGTAGCAGACGCCAGCTGGTCAGTCCGGAACAGAGAGCCAGCCCGTCACGCTGAAACGCCGCCGCGGCGCAGCGCGCGTCACCATGGTGACGCTGTGATAGCGCGGGATCACGAACAGATCGAGCGTGTTGAACTGCGGTATGAAGCCGGCGCAATCGATTCCGTCGATCTGATGAAACAACAGCAGCCCGCCCCATT
>JANLSP010000565.1:0-7466 GCA_031362485.1 Novosphingobium sp. | reverse complement strand
GAGCACTTGCGCCATGCGCGCTTCGGCATCGAAATGGTTGCTGATTTCACCCTCCCGCCAGCGCGATTGGCGCGCCTTGTCGATCGAGACTGGCGCAACGGCAGCGAGGGGGCAAGCGCGAAAGGCTCAGTCCGCCGTGCCAACCGCGCCCGAGGCAATCAGTGCGTCGATCTCGGCCTCGCCGAGCCCCAGACCGGTGAGAACCGCGCGGCTGTCGGCGCCCGCAAGCGGCAGCTTCGCCGGGGCCGACGGGCGCAATCCGCCCAGCGTCAGCGGCAGCGCGGGCAGGCGCGTCTCTTCGCCGCTGTCAAGCCTGACCCGCTCCAGCCCTGCCGAGGCGGCGAGATGGGGGTCGTCGAACAGGTCTTCGGGTTTACCGATCGGGGCGAAAGGCAGGCCGGTGCCTTCGAGCCGGGCAATCAGCTCCGCGCTGGTGAACGTGCCCAGCAGCTTGCGAATCTGCGGCATGATGCGATCGCGGGCGAGAACGCGGGCATTGTTCTTGCGCAGGCCCTCGTCGGCCCACAGCGCATCCAATGCGAACAGCGCGCAGAATTTCTCCCACAGGGCATCGGTGACCACGCCGACAAAGACGGGATCGTCGCGGGTTTCGAACACGTCATAGATCGCCCAGGCGGAGATCCGCGCGGGCATTGGCGCGGCGGGTTTTCCGGTGACGGCAAATTGCGCCATGTGCTGGCCGACGAAGTAGACCGTGGTCTCGAACAGCGAAGCGATGACTTTCTGCCCGCGCCCGGTGCGGTGGCGCTCTTCCAGCGCGGCGAGGATGCCGATCACCCCGAACATTCCCCCGGCCACGTCGATCACGCTGGCGCCCGCGCGCAAGGGGCGGCCCGGCGGTCCGGTCATGTAGGCGAGGCCTCCCATCATCTGCGCCACTTCGTCGAGCGCAGTGCGCTCCTCATAGGGTCCGGGCAGGAAGCCTTTCTCGGACGCATAGATCAGCCGCGGGTTTACCGCTGCGAGGCCGTCATAATCGAGCCCGAGCCGGTCGAGCGCGCCGGGTCGGAAATTCTCGACCACCACATCGGCCCCTTCGGCAAGGCTGCGCGCCACGCCAAGGCCCGCCTCGCTCTTCAGATCAAGACAGATCGAGCGCTTGTGGCGGTTGTACATCGGGAAATAGCCCGCGCCCGAGCCGAGCAACCGCCGCGTCTGGTCGCCGCCTATCGGCTCGATTCGCACGACTTCTGCGCCAAGGCTGGCGAGCACGTGTCCGGCCGCTGGCCCCATGACCATATGGGTAAATTCAACGACCTTGATACCGGCAAGCGGCGTTGGCGGGTTCATTGCTGTCCTCTTTGCAGAAAATCGAGCGGCAGGCCCGCATCGGGCGTGAAGCCGTAGAGAGGCTCACCCGGCAAGGCGGCAGCGACGATTTGCCGCACTTCGAGCAGCTTTTCAAGATCGATGCCGGTCTCATAGCCCATCGCCTGAAGCATGAAGACCAGGTCCTCGGTGACGATATTGCCCGATGCGCCCGGTGCAAACGGGCAGCCGCCGATGCCGCCCAGCGAGGCATCAAGCGTGGTAATGCCTTCCTCGAGGCCGGCCAGCGCATTGGCGAGGCCCAGTCCGCGGGTGTTGTGCAGGTGAAGCGTGGTCAGCTTGTCATGGCCGACCGCCGCCTTGACCCTGCGCACCAGCCGCCTGACTTTGGCCGGGTCAGCGTAGCCGGTGGTGTCGGACAGGCTCAGTTCTTCCGCCCCCGCCTTGATCGAGGCTTCGGCGAGGCGCACGACGGTGTCCTCGCTCACTGCCCCTTCGATGGTGCAGCCGAATGCAGTTGCAAGGCCGACTGCGAAGCCGATTCCCGCCTCGCAGGCGATCCGCGACGCTTCGGCGATTTCGGCAAGCATATCGGGGTGCGACTTGCGCACATTTTTCAGGCTGTGCGTTTCCGACATCGAAAAGGGGATCGACATGGCGTGAACCCCGGCCTCGGCCGCGCGGGCAGCGCCCCGGGCATTGGGCACCAGCGCGACGACCCGCAAACCCGGGATTGTCCGGGCGAAGGCGACAACGTCGGCAGTATCGGCGAGCTGCGGCAGCAGCGCGGGCGGCACGAAACTGCCCACCTCGATCTCGCGCACCCCCGCCGCCGCCTCGGCCGCGATCCACGCCTGCTTGGCGGCAAGCGGCATAACCTGGCTGACTGACTGCAAGCCATCGCGCAGGCCGACTTCGGAGATGAGGATCTGTGTCATGCACTTGGTTCCAGATAGACCCATGGCCGCCCCATCCGGTCAGAGGCTTGCCAGGCGGTTATGGCATCGCGGTGTTTCAGCGTCAGGTCGATTGCGTCGAGCCCTTCGAGCAGCATCGCTTTTGCCTCGCCATCGATTGTGAAGCTGTGTTCGCCTGCCGATTGCGCCGGCAGGTCGATTATTACCGACTTCCCGGCCAGCGCCGCGATTGTCTCGGCAGGCAGGGTCACCGGCAACAGCCCGTTGCGAATGCAGTTGGCCCGGAAGATCGGTGCGAAACTTGTCGCGATGATGCAGCGGATACCCCATTCGGCGAGCGCCCACACGGCATGTTCGCGGCTGGAGCCGCAGCCGAAATTGGCTCCGGCCAGCAGGATTGGGGCGTTGGCGAATTCCGGCCGGTTGAGCACGAATTGCGGATCGGGCGTGCGGGCGGTGACGTCGCTGTAGCGCCATGGGGCGAAGAGGCCCTGCGCCAGCCCGGTCTTGCCGGTCGACTTCATCTCGCGGCTGGGGATGATCGTATCAGTATCGATATTGTCGCGCAGCAGCGGCGCGGCGATCCCGGTCAGCACGGTGAACGGCCTCATGACGCTAGGTCTCGGGGATCGGCGATGCAGCCGGCGAGCGCGCTGGCCGCTACCATTTCGGGGCTGGCAATATGGGTACGGATGCCGGGGCCCTGGCGGCCTTCGAAATTGCGGTTGGTCGACGAGATCACGCGTGAGCCCGGTGCAAAGCCTTCGCCGCCGGCATAGAAGCACAGCGAGCAGCCGCTCATCCGCCATTCAAAGCCGGCCTCGACGAATATCCTGTCGAGCCCCTCGGCCTCGGCAGCGCGGCGCACCGCGCTCGATCCGGGAACAACCAGCGCTTTGGCGATGGCGGGGGAGATGCGCTTGCCGCGTAGCAAGGCAGCGGCGCGGCGCAGGTCTGACAGGCGAGCATTGGTGCAGCTGCCGATGAACGCCGCATCGATGGGCGTGCCGGCGATCGGCGTGCCTGCGGCAAGCCCGATGTATTCATGCGTCCGCGCCGGGCCTTGGGGCAGAGTGCCGGTCACCGGGATCGACTGCTCGGGCGAAGTGCCCCAACTGACCATCGGGGCCAGCGCGGCGGCATCGATGGCGATCTCGGTATCGAAGACGGCGCCAGGATCGCTGACCAGCGCTGACCAGTCGGGTAGGGGCGCAGGGGCAAATCGCCTTCCTTCAAGCCACGCGAAGGTTTTTGCGTCAGGCGCGATCAGCGCGGTCATGGCGGCGAATTCGGTTGCCATGTTGCACAGGGTCATGCGCCCTTCCATATCGAGCGCGCTCACCGCCTCGCCGGCAAATTCGACCACACGCCCCGCGCCGCCGCCCGCACCGTGCTCCGCGATCAGATGCAGCACCATGTCCTTGGGGGTTACGCCGGGCGGCAGGGCGCCGCAAAAAGTGACGCGCATCGTGCCGGGCTTCGCCACCCGGAGGGTGCCGGTGGCCATCGCGTGTTCTGCCTCGGAGCTGCCGATTCCCCAGGCCAGCGCGCCGAAAGCGCCTTGGGTACAGGTATGGCTGTCGGGTGAGATCAGGGTGAGTCCCGGCAGGACAATGCCAAGCTCGGGCGAGATGACATGGGTGATGCCCTGATCGGTGTCGTTCACATCAAACAGCGTGATCCCGGCGGCATGGCAGGCGGCGCGGGTTTCGGTGATGAAGGCCTCGCCGCCCTCCATCAGTGTGCCGTCTCCGCGGCCGGGACGCGTATCGACGATGTGGTCCATCACCGCGAAGACCCGCGCGGGATCGTTCAGCTTGCGGCCTGCGGCAGCCAGCGAATTGAGCGCCGCAGCGCCGGTGCGCTCGTGCAGGAAGATGCGGTCGATCGCGATCAGCGCCAGGCTCCCATCGGTGCGGCCGCCCAGTTCGGCGACAACATGGGCATCCCAGATCTTGTCGAACAGGCTGCGCGCCATCTATCCGCGCTCCGAGCAAACGCAGCAAGAATGGGGGAGGGGCGGGGCCTTGCGGTGCATAGAGCAAATGTTGTCCGGACAAATTTTTGCGTGACGAGCCTGTATCGCGCCGCCATAGTGGACGCAAGCTGGCGGGACGCAAGAGGCTGCCGGACAATTTCAATACCGAGCCTGAGGGGACGTAACAATGCATTTCGCCGAACTCGACATGCTGCGCTGGGCGCATATCATCTGCATGGTCTATTGGCTGGGCGGCGAATGGGGCGTGTTTCAAACGAGCTATCACGTCACCAATCCCAGTCTTTCGCTCGAAGAGCGCAAGCGCCACATGGAAACCGCCTATCGCATCGATATCCTGGCGCGCACCGGCATCGTGCTGTTGCTGCCGCTGGGGCTGCACATGGGCAAGATCTATGGCTTCGTGCCGATGCTGGAAGGTTCGGGCATCTGGATCATGTGGCTGACCTTCGCCGCCTGGCTCGGCATCACCTGGACTGCCTTCATCCGCCGCGAGACCGAAGCCGGCATCAAGGTGACCCGGTTCGAGGAATTGCTGCGCTATCCGCTGATTGCCGGTATCGTCATTGTCTCTCTGATGGCCTTTGGCGGCTCCGGACCGATCACCTCGGTCGAGGGCACCTACTGGTATCCCACAAAGATGATCCTTTACTCGTTCACGCTGGTTATCGGCCTGTTCCTGCGGCTGGTCATGCGGCGCTGGACGACGCGCTTCCGCAAGCTGGCGTTGGGACCGGACGCCGCTGAAGAAGCTGCGCTTTCCCGCGAAGTCGGCCAGGCGCGCTATGCCGCCTATATCTACTGGATCACAATTGCCGGGATATGTTTCCTCGGCGCGACGAAACCGTTCTAGGCCCGCTCAGCTTTCGACATCGATATGCATAGAATAGGCGAAGCGGTCTCCGGGATGATGGCTGACCGATATCTCGAGGATGATGCCGGCAATGTCGCGGTAGCAGCGGATGATCCGCAGGCAGGGCGCGCGCTTGGCCATGCCCAGCGCGCGCGCCACAGTCGCGCTCGCTGCCACGGCCTGGATGTCCTGGGTCACTTCAGCGACGCGCACCCCGGCGATACGCTCCAGCTGGCGAAAGATCGTTTCCACATCCGGGGTCACTTGCGCGGCGGCATCTCGCAGGCTCTCGGCGACATAGGCGTCGGTTACCGCGATTGGCTGGGTCGATCCGCCGCCCACCCGAAGCCCGCGGAAGCGCGTCCATCGCCCTCCCGCAACAATGCCGATCTGCTCGGCGACCGCCCGGGGCAGCGGCCCTTCGCCGAGATTCTCATAGCTGGCCCTGGTATCGCGGGCATATTGCAGGATTTCGGCGACATTCGACAAGGGCTGGTGAAGCGCGCCGCCGCGCGCCGCCGCCGCCTTGACATGGGTGCCCGAACCGCGCCGGCGGGAAATCAGCCCATCGCCCTGCAGCGCCCGCAAGGCCTCGCGAACCGTGAAACGGCTGACCGAAAAGCGCTTGCACAGATCAGCTTCGGTCGGGAATGCATCAGCTTGAAAATCGCCGCGCAGAATCTCGGCCCGCAGCGCCTCTGCCAGTTCCTTGTATCTTGGCTGCGCTGCCAAAATTCGTCTCCCGATTGCGCGGCAGGATGCTCCTACACGCATGTCGCGCGGCCAGCAAACCGGCTGGCGGCTTGTGCCGCATATGATTGCAGCGATAGTTTCACCATGATTTGCCACAGGAGAATGAGATGCGCCGCGATGTGACAGTTTCCACTCTTGCCCTTGCACTGCTGCTTGCCGCCTGCGGTTCGCCGCAGGAGGGCGCAGTCGCAAGCGACGCCGCGACCGGCGAAGCTGCGGCGCTGCCGGCCGCCGCAGTCGCCGCAGTCAGCAAACCGGCCAGCTGGGCGCAATGCCAGTCATGCCACGGCGCAGAAGCGGGCAAGCCCAACGGAGTCGGCCCGAACCTGCACGGTCTGGTCGGCCGCAAGGCCGGGACACATGCCGGATTTGCCTATTCGCCGGCGATGAAGAACAGCGGACTGACCTGGGATGTGGCGACGCTCGACAAATATCTCGAAAACCCCCGCGCCATCGTTCCGGCGGGAAAGATGGCCTATGCCGGGCTCAGGGATCCGCAGGCGCGCAGCGCGCTGATCGCCTGGCTGGCCGAACAGAAATAACCCTGGAATCAGGCCTCGGGCAGGATCAGCGTGGAGCCGGTGGTGCGACGAGACTCGAGGTCGGCATGGGCGCGGGCCACGTCCTCCAGTTGATAACGCTGGTTGATACTGACGGAGATAGCCCCGCTCTGCAGCATGCCAAAAACCCGCGCGGCGCATGTGGCACGCTCGCCGGGTTCCCGGTAGTAATCCCATAGTGTCGGCCGGGTGTTGTACAGCGAACCCTTTGTGGCAAGAATGCCGAGGGATACCCCGGTGACCGGCGAGCTGGCATTGCCGTAACTGACAATCAGGCCGCGGCGACCGGTGGCGTCCAGCGAAGCCTCCCAGGTATCCATGCCGACCCCGTCGAATGTAACTCGCACGCCCTGCCCAGCGGTCAATTCGCGAACGCGAGCGGCGGTGTCGTCGCGAGAATAGAGGATCAAATGGTCAGCGCCGGCGGCGCGTGCCAATTCGGCCTTTGCTTCGGTGCTCACTGTGCCAATCACTTGCGCGCCGACAGCCTTGAGCCATTGCACCAGCAACAGGCCGACGCCGCCAGCTGCGGCGTGGACCAGGACTGTCCAGCCAGGTTGCACCCTTGCACACCGTTCAACCAGGAATTCCGCCGTGCAGCCCTTCAGCAGCATGGCGGCGGCGACTTCGTCGCTCACGCCTTCGGGAGTTCTGAACAGATGTTCGGCCGCTATGTTGCGTGCGCTCGCATAGGCACCCAGGACGGGTCCGAATGTGCAGACACGGTCTCCCGGAGCAAGGCCCGCAACATCCGGACCGACTGCTTCGATCACACCTGCTGCCTCAACCCCAAGGACAGAGGGCAGCGGGACGGGATAGACTCCGCGCCGATGGTAGGTGTCAATAAAATTGAGGCCGACCGCACCATTGCGCATGGTGACTTCACCTCGCCCCGGAGGCGGCAATTCGACATCGTGCAGCGCGATCACTTCGGGACCGCCGTGCTCGCGGATGACGGCTTGTCTGGCAATCATGGCTGCATTTCCTCTCGCGAACAGCTGCCCTGCATCCAGCGCAGGTTGATGCCCACCATGCGTGCATCGGCATCGGACCAAGCATAGGATACCGCGCGTTCAGGCTCCTCTGGACGGTGGACA
>JANLSP010000174.1:0-2254 GCA_031362485.1 Novosphingobium sp. | reverse complement strand
ATGCCGACGACCGGAATTCCGAGGACATTGGCTTCCTTGATCGCCAGCTCTTCCTTGTTGGCATCGATCACGAACATGACATCGGGAATGCCGCCCATGTCGCGGATACCGCCGAGCGAAAGCTCAAGCTTGTCGCGCTCGCGGGTCAGCTGGAGAACTTCCTTCTTGGTAAGCCCGGTGGTATCGCCCGAAAGCTGCTCTTCCAGCGTCTTGAGGCGCTTGATGGAACCCGAAATGGTCTTCCAGTTGGTCAGCATGCCGCCGAGCCAGCGGTGGTTGACGAAATGCTGGCCGCAGGCCTTTGCTGCCTGTGCGATAGGCTCCTGCGCCTGACGCTTGGTGCCAACAAACAGCACCTTGCCGCCCGCCTGGACGGTCGCCGAAACGAATTCGAGAGCGCGCGCGAACAGCGGCACGGTCTGCGACAGATCAAGGATGTGGACGCCATTGCGCGCGCCGAAGATATAAGGCTTCATGCGCGGATTCCAGCGGTGGGTCTGGTGTCCGAAGTGTGCGCCAGCTTCAATCAGCTGGTGCATGGAGACGGTAGGTGCCGCCATGATTCAATTCCTTCCGGTTTGTGCCTCTGGGAAGCTGGAACCGTGCGGAAAAAGCCCGCTGCGGCACCGGTATGACGTGCTTCCCATGTGAATTTGCTGCGGGAAAGGCCCCGAAGCGAGTGCGCCCTTAGCCGGGCCGCGTCCCGGAATCCAGCCCTGAATTTCAGCGATGAGAACAAAACGTGAATTATTTTTCTTGACCGCTCGGAACAAAATTGGAACATTGTGGTTATCGAATCGCACAGGCTCAAGGAAACCGACTATGTTTGCCACAATCGCCGCCATGCTGTTCCCCGCCGCCGCACTCTTCGCGGCGGCCGCCATCACACTAAGCTGGCTGCATTATGCGCCGCTCGTTCGTGGCCTTCGTGATGAACTTGCCGCCTGCGAGACCACTCGCGAACTGCGTTTTATCGCGGTGACAACGCTCGTGCGGTATGATGCGCCCGACGTCTGGCGCCCCGGGTTCAGGCCGCTGGCGGCGGAGCGGATGTCGGCGCGATCGCCGCGCCGCCCGGTGCTGCTCGCCGCCGCCTGACCCGCGCATAAGCAACAATGCCGACCGGAATGAGCAACAGGTAGACGACGCAGATACCGACCAGCGTCAACCAAGGTTCGGTGAGCAACGCGGCGACGATCAGTCCCGCAAGCGCGATGACTTCCAGCCTGATGGTCTTGCGCGGGCGCAGTCTGCCCCAGCTCAGCGTCGGAACATTCGAGATCAGCAGAAACGAGATCGCCACCAGCCAGCCACTCACCAGCACCGGACTGGCAAATATCTCGTTACCGGTAATCACCCAGAAATAGATCGGCAAAAAAGCCAGCCCGGCACCGACCGGCGCAGGCACCCCGGTGAGAAATCCGGCCTGTTTGCGCGGCTCATCGGGCAGATCAATCCGCGCGTTGAAGCGGGCCAGCCGCAGCACACAGCACAACGCACAGGCAAGCGCGGCAAACCAGCCGAGCCGGGGCAAAGCCTGCAAGGTCCAAAGATAGATGATCAGTGCCGGGGCAACCCCGAAGGAGATCGAATCGGCGAGACTGTCCAGCTCGGCACCGAAACGCGATTGCGCCTTCAGCAGTCGCGCAATGCGTCCGTCGATGCCATCAAGCATCCCGGCAAAGACCACTGCCAGCACGGCCTTGTCAAACTCGCCGCCAATGGCGAAACGGATCCCGGTGAGGCCGACGCACAGCGCAGCAGCAGTAATCGCGTTGGGTGCAAGCGCCCGCAGGGTCAAGCCGCGCGGCAGGCGGCCGCCGCGGTACTCGTTATCAGCATCGCTCATTGACTGATGCCTTCCAATAGCCCTGAACTGCCCATTTCCGCCAGCACCGTCTCGCCCGCAACGATCTTCTGCCCCAGCACAACGCGCGGCTCGGTTCCCGCGGGCAGATAGACATCGACCCGGCTGCCGAAGCGGATCAGCCCGACCCGCTGCCCGCCCGCCAGAATATCCCCCGGTTTGACGAATGGCACGATACGCCGGGCGACCAGTCCGGCGATCTGGGTGAAGCCGATTGCAGTGCCGTCGCCGCGCTCGATCAGGATATGCTGGCGCTCGTTCTCATCGCTCGCCTTGTCGAGATCTGCATTGAGAAACTTGCCGGGAATATAGATCACCCGCCGCACCGTGCCGCCAATCGGCGCGCGGTTGATGTGGACATCGAACACCGACATGAAAATCGAGATG
>JANLSP010000541.1:0-2952 GCA_031362485.1 Novosphingobium sp. | reverse complement strand
CGGCCCCTTGCCGGCCAGCTTGCGGTGATCCCAGCTGATCGTCTTGTCGGCGTGGACCACCACGACGATCCGCTTTTCCGCCATTTTCGCCGCCGTGGCCGCTAGCTGGTCGGGCGTTTGCCCCGGAAAATGGTGATCGATCACCACCCGCATCAGCTCCTGCAGTCTCTCGCCCTCCTCGACCAGTTCGGCCCGGCCCTGGATGGAAATGCCGCGCAACTGGTCGTAAGTCGTGCCCGCCTCGCAAAGTACGGCGATGCGCGGATCGCGGCGCAGGTTCACGACTTTCTGGCTCTTGCCATAGGTTTCGAACAGCACATCGCCTTCGTGAACGGTGTACCACAGCGTTGTCAGATGTGGTTCGCCCTGGGCACCAAGTGTCGCGACCTGCAGGCTTTTGCATTCGGCAAACAGCGCGGCCTGTTCCGCCTCGTTCATGCGGATTGCGTCACGCGATTTTGCCATCAGGAAATTGCCTTCAAATAGTCCAGCCGTCCTTCGGCCCCTTCGGTCTTGAGTGAGACCAGATCAAGCTGGAATTCGATTTCTTCCATCGGGGTCTGCACCCGGGGATTGCCGGTCCACCAGATCACCCCGATTTTGCGGCTGGAAATGCGCCAGCCGGAATGGGTGCGTACCCACGTGTCATCGTAATAGCCTGTCCCGTCCCAGACCGGCGGGTCGCCCGCGGCATGGCGGATGAGGCGCCATGCGCCATAGGTGTGCGACCAAGCCTGATCACCGTCGACGGTCACGAGGTGGTTGGTCATGACATGCTGGGTGGCGTCGAACAATTCGTGAAACGTGCCGAAATCGCGCTTGAAACTTTCCCGGTCAGTCCAGTGCGAGGTCGGGCCATAGTCGGCATCGACATGCTCGGTGAAGATGCGGTCGAACAGGTCCCAGCGCTGGGTGTCCATGGCAAGGCCATAGAGATTGATTAGCTGGATGATCTCTTCGCGGTCGCTGGTCATGCCATTATCCTATTCGTTGATGGCCCAGGCAAATCGGGCGCTGACGGCGTTCCAGTTTATGATCTGCATGAAAGCATCGACATAGGCGGCTGCTTTTGAACCATAATCTATCGCGTAGGCATGTTCGAACATGTCCAGCACCAAAAGCGGCGTGCCGCCGGCAAGTGCCATGGTGTGATCGTTGGCCCACTGAATAACCAGCCGCTTGTCGCGATGGCTATATTGCAGGACGGTCCAGCCCGAACCACCGCCCAGCGCCTTGCCGGTGCCGGAAAATTCTGCCTGCCAGCGCGCCATGCTGCCGAAATCGCGCTCGATCATCGCCGCCAGCCCAGTGCTTGCCCCGCCCGATGCCCCCAGGTTGGCAAAGTAAAGCTCGTGCAGGATCATCGAATTGGTCGCGATTAGTTCTTCGCGCTTCAGCCCATTGAGCTGGAAGCCGGGCGCGCTCAGCGGATCGAGCGCGGCGATCTGCGCGCCAATCGCGGCGATCCGCTTGACCGCGCTGGTATAATTATTGGCGTGGTGGCTGGTCAGCAGCTTTTCGGACAGACCGGGGATAGTTTTGGGATCGAACGGCAAGGGCACTGGCTGTGGCGCATAGACCGGCCTGGCTGGCGGCCTTGCGGGCCCGCCAGCCTGCGCCATGACCGGGCTGGCAATGGCGCTGCCGGCAGCCAGCATGGCGCCTCCTGCCAACAGCCCACGGCGATCAACCGGCATCTTGGTCATGTTGCTCTCCTGTTCAAGCCGGCAGCGAAACCTCCGCCGTGCCTTTCAGGATAACATCTCCGGTCTGCGTCGTCATGCTTGTCTGCACCCGCACCACCGGAACGCCCCACTCGCTCTGATCGATCTTCTCGACCACCGTGCCGTCGACATAGGCGACATCGCCTTCGAAAGCCGGGCTGCGAAACTGGGTCTTCGAATGCCAGATATAGCCCTGGTGCCCGGCCCAGTAGGCCACCGTATCCATATGCCAGGCATTCATCGACGAGCCATAGCCATAGACCCCGCCCATGCCGACATTCTCGGCCTTTTCGGCGTTGATGTGGCCCGATGACGGCCCGTGGAACAGCCCATCGGCGTGGCGCGGATCGATTTTCTGCGCCTCGAAATCATATGTCATATCGCTGGCGAAGCCGGCATCTTCCTTGGCCGGATCATAGACGCCCTCGGGCGCGTTCCAGTGGTAGGAGCCCCAGATATTCTGTCGGTGCGCGCGGCATTCGAGCGCAAATGTTACCCGGCTGTGCGGCCCGATCGGGCGGCGTGGCAGGGTGTCGCCGACTTTGACATCGCCATAGCACGGCGAAATGCCCTCGCGATTCGACTTGATCCAACCCAGCCGCTCGCGGTTCACCGCGTCCAGTTCCTCGCGGGTCCACAGCTTGGGGGTGCGGCTTTCCTTGCCATAAACTCCGCGCTTGTTGGCCTCCTCAATCAGGTAGCGGATCGAGGTCGCGCGCTCTTTGGCGATCAGCGCGCCGTGCTGGTTGCGATGGACGGTGTCGCCATTGGCGAACATGGTCGGTCCGGCAAATGCCGTCTCGGTGATTTTGTAACCGGCGAACGTGCGCTCCTGGCGAAGGTGATCGCCGGGGCGGATCTGGCTGCCATAGAACCACCACTCCTCGCCCGCGAAAATCAGGTGACTGCCGGGGATCTTGCCGACGCAGCTGGGATGGCAGCCATGGCCATAGTCCATCGCCACGGTGAAGCTTTGCGGCGCGACAATGCCGCCGAACTGCGAGGCGCGGGCGAATTCCTGGTCCCAGTGCAGCGGATTGGCATAGTCCATCGCCTGGACCCAGCGGCGAATGTCAGTTCCGTTGCAGGGATCCCAGAGCTCGGCAAAGATCACCGGCTTGCCGACCCATTTGTCGACATCGCTGGTGTCGAAGGCCATGTTGGGCCTGTTCATCTCATTCTCCTCCCTGACTGCCGTAGTCCCTTCACCCAGACACGGCTGGACTCG
>JANLSP010000540.1:0-1588 GCA_031362485.1 Novosphingobium sp. | reverse complement strand
GCATCGGCCTACGCGGCCTGCCTGTGAGCGCAACCGATGAAATTCTGCGCATCGCCGCGAAAGGCGATGGCGTTACCGCCAGCGGCCGATTTGTCAGCGGAGCCGCGCCCGGTGACCTGCTCATGGCGGATGGTAGACTGCAACACGGGCTGCACCACGCAGTGCCGCCTTGCCGTCATTTCGGCACCTGCGGCGGCTGCCAGTTGCAGCACATCGACGATGCTTCGCTGGCCAATTTTGTCGCCGAACGCGTCGCCAATGCAGCCATCGGACAGGGGCTGACGCCGGTCCGCATCGCTGCGCCCCACCTTTCCCCGCCGCAGAGTCGCCGCCGCGCGGCATTGCGCGCCGAAAGCAAGGGCGGGCGGGTGCTGCTCGGCTACCGCGAGGCGCGATCGCACAAGATTGTCGATCTCGCCGAATGCCCGGTGCTGCTGCCGCAGCTTGCCGACCTCATCCAGCCGATCCGCAAGCTGCTGGCGCGCCAAGGCGGCAAGATCGCGGCTGATCTCGAGCTTGCCGCAGTCGAGCAAGGCGCGGATCTCGCCATAAAGGGCATGACGGTCGAGGGTCTTGCAGCAACCGAGGCGATGCTGGATTTCGCGCGCGGGCAGGGGCTTGCCCGCCTGTCGCTCGATCAGGGCTTTGGCGCCGAAGCGCTGTGGGAGCCTGAGCCAGTTACAGTTGCGCTGGGCGCGGTGAGCGTTGGATATCCCTCAGGCGCGTTCCTGCAGGCGACTGCCGATGGCGAAGCCGCGCTGGTCGCGGCCGCACGCGAATGGCTGGCAGGGTCGGGAGCTGTGGCTGATCTGTTTTCCGGACTCGGTACATTCGCATTGGCGCTGGCCGGGCCGGCCAAAGTGCTTGCCGTCGAGGCCGCTCGCGACGTGCATCTCGCCTGCAAGACAGCGGCAGGCAGGGCGCAATTGTCGGTTCACGCGCTCCACCGTGACCTGTTCCGCAATCCGTTGCAGGTCGATGAACTGAGCCGCTTCGATGCGGCCTTGCTCGATCCGCCCCGGGCCGGCGCCCGCGAACAGGTTGCCATGCTTGCTGCAAGCAAGGTCGCGCGCGTGGTCTATATCAGCTGCAACCCGTCAAGCTGGGCTCGAGATGCCGCAACGCTGGTTGCGGGAGGTTACCGTCTCGAGGAACTGCGCCCGGTGGGGCAATTCCGCTGGTCGACCCATGTCGAGCTCGCAAGCCTGTTCGTCCGCTAGAACAGCGTCCGCGCCGCCTGCACGATCAGCGCGATCAGGCACAGACTCGACAGCGCGAAGACCAGAAACCGCAGGGGTATCTTGTTGATAGTCACCTGGATCAGTGAATGAATCACTCGCAAGGCGAAATAGGCCCAGGCGATCTGAGCGTTGATCCCATCGCCTTTGCCAATGATCGCCAGCACAATCGCCACTGCATAGAAAACTGTTGGCGCTTCATGGAGGTGGTTGTAATTATGCGCTTTCCACTGGACCCGTGGCGGCAGGAAGTCATCGAGCGACTTTTTGGGACCGCTCACCAGCGAGTCCGGGTCAACCTTGGCTGCCGACATTGCCGGCAGGCGCGTGGCATACATCCACAACCACAT
>JANLSP010000539.1:0-6323 GCA_031362485.1 Novosphingobium sp. | reverse complement strand
ATTGCGGCAATCCGCGCCGCCGAAAAGGCAACCGGCAGGCCGATTGCCGTGCTGTGCGACTTGCAGGGCCCCAAGCTTCGCGTCGGCCAGTTCAATGGCGGCCAGGCGCTCATCCGCCATGGTAGCCATTTCACCTTTGACCGCGATCCCGCCCCTGGCGACGACAACCGCGTCTGCCTGCCCCATCCCGAACTGTTCGGAGTGCTGCGACGCGGCCAGCGCCTGCTGATCGACGACGGAAAATTGCGGCTCAAGGTGCTGGAAGCAAGCGCGGATGCGATCCGCTGTTCGGCTGAGGTCGGCGGGGTCATTATGGACCGCAAGGGAGTCAATATTCCCGATGCAGTGGTGCCGGTGCCCGCGCTGACTGAGAAGGACCGGCGCGATCTCGCCTTTGCCGTGTCGCATGGGGCGGACTGGATAGCGCTGTCATTCGTCCAGCGGCCCGAAGACGTTGCCGAGGCAAGACGACTGATGGGCGGTTACGGCGCGCTCATGGCCAAGATCGAAAAGCCTGCCGCGGTCGAGCGGCTGGAGGAGATCATCGAGCTGGCCGATGGCATCATGGTTGCGCGCGGCGATCTGGGGGTTGAGCTCAATCCCTGGGAAGTACCGCCGCTGCAGAAGCGCATCGTTTCGGCAACGCGCCATTCGGGCAAGCCGGTGGTGGTGGCGACGCAAATGCTGGAGTCGATGATTACCAGTCCTTCGCCGACCCGGGCTGAGGTCTCCGATGTCGCCAATGCAATCTACGACGGCGCCGATGCCGTCATGCTCTCGGCCGAAACTGCCTCGGGCGCATGGCCGGTCGAGGCGGTGACAATGATGCACCGCATAGCGAGGCAGGTTGAAGCCGATCCCGGTTTCCGCATCCAGATGTCCTACACCACGGTAGAGCCTGACCGGACCACGGCCGATGCGCTGGCCCATGCCTGCGCAACGATTGCCGAGACAGTCACTCTTGCCGGAATCATTGTCTTCACCGGATCGGGCTCCACGGCCCGCCGGGTGGCACGCGAGCGACCTGTCGCGCCGATGCTGGTGCTCACGCCTTCGGTCAAGACCGCGCGGCGCATCTGTCTGCTGTGGGGGTCCTATCCGGTTGTGACCCGCGATATCGGCAGTTTTGAGGAAATGATCGCCAAGGGCAAACGCATGGCGCTGCGTCACCGCTTCGGCGCGGCGGGATCAAAGCTGATTGCGCTGGCCGGGGTTCCTTTCGGCACTCCGGGTTCAACCAACCTGTTGCATGTGGTAACGCTGACGGGTGATGAGCTGAAACGGACCTAAGTTGCCTCTCTCCGTTGGGGAGAGGTAGCGCAGCTTGCTGGCTTGCCAGCTAGCGCAGCTGGGAGAGGGGTTCCTGCACTCTCGCGGGCACAAGCCCCCCTCCAACCAAGCTGCCAAGCCTTCATATCCTCTCCCCGGCGGGGCGAGGAAGAAGGCCACGAACCGCCCTATTCCCCTTCCGCCTCCGCCTTTGCCCGCGCGGCCATGATATCGCCTATCTGGCTGCGCGAATCGGTCGCGGCCGAGCCGCCGTCGACCGAGAGCACTTGCCCTGAGACTTGCGCCGAGCGATCACTGGCGAGGAACAGTACCGCCTCGGCGATATCGCGCGGGCTGCCCTGCCGTTTGAGCGGCTGCCAGTCCATCCGGGCACCGCGAATTGCCTCGCCAATGCGTGCTGCCTTCGCTTCGCTCATGCCGGGCGTGTGCGCATAGGTGCCCATCTCGGTGGGGATATTTCCGGGGCAGATGCAGTTCACCCGCACGAGGTGCGCGCCCAGTTCGCTCGCAGCCGACTGGCTGAAATTGATCACTGCCGCTTTGGACGCGCGATAGGAAAAGAAGCCGAAGCCGGGGCGCACGCCGCTGATCGAGGAAATGTTGATCACCGCGCCGCCGCCATGCGCCGCCATGTGCCGCGCGGCCAGTTGCGTTCCCAGCATCACGCCTTTTACGTTGACCGCCATGATCCGCTCGAATCCGTCGAATTCAGCTTCCAGCAACGGCCCGAAGCTGCTGTCGGTCAGCCCGGCGTTGTTGATCATCGCGTGGAGCCCGCCGAACTCGCGCACCGCGAAATCGACGAGCGCAGCCATGTCCTCGCGGTTTGAAACATCGCAGTGGCGGTAGCGCGCGGCCTGCCCCAGCTCTGCGGCCAGCGCTTCGCCGTCCGCATCGCGCATGTCGGCAATCACCACTGCGGCGCCTTCTGCCACGAACAGTTCCGCCATGGCCGCGCCGAGCCCCCGCGCTCCTCCGGTGATTACAGCAATCTTGCCTGCCAGTTCGTTCGCCATGCCGATCTCCCAGATGATGCAAAGCTCTAGGTTGCGCGAAGCCCCCAAGCAATGCCATGCTGGCCGCCGGGAGAACACGGATGAAGAAACGGATGTTGGGCCAGGGACTCGAAGTCTCTGCATTGGGCCTTGGCTGCATGAGCCTGAGCGGCGCCTATGGCGATGCGGTCAGCGAAACCGAGGCAGGCGAACTGTTGCGCGCGGCCTATGATATGGGCGTGACCTTTTTCGACACAGCCGAGATCTATGGCCCGCATCTCAACGAGCGCCAGCTCGGGGCCGGGCTGGCGGGGATCAGGGACAAAGTGGTTATCGCCACCAAGTTCGGTTTCCGGTTCACCGACGAAGGCACTGTCGGGAAGGGCTTCGACAGCCGCCCTGACCATATCCGGGAAGTGGCCGATGCATCGCTAATGCGGCTTAAGACCGACTATATCGACCTGTTCTACCAGCACCGGCCGGATCCCGATGTGCCGGTGGAAGAGGTTGCCGGGGCAGTCGGTGATCTGATCCGTGCGGGCAAAGTGCGCCATTTCGGCCTGTCCGAATCCGATCCGGCCCTGATCCGCCGTGCCCATGCGGTGACGCCGGTAACCGCGCTGCAGAGCGAATATTCGCTGTGGTCGCGTGATGTCGAAGCCGAAGTGCTGCCCACATTGGCAGAACTCGGCATCGGCTTCGTTCCGTTCAGCCCGCTGGGGCGCGGGTTTCTGACCGGCGGGGTCAAGCCGGGCTCGCTTGCCGAAGGCGACTGGCGCGCCAACATGTCCCGCTTCAAGGGCGATGCCCACGTGCGCAACATGGCGTTGGTCGATGCATTGGCAGAAGTTGCCGCGCAGAAGGGCTGCACCAGCGCCCAGCTCGCGTTGGCCTGGGTGCTGCATCGCGGCGCGGATTTTGTGCCGATTCCCGGCACCCGCAAGCGGGATCGGCTGGCCGAGAATGCCGCTGCAACGGATATTGCGCTCAGCGCGGAAGACATGGCCGCCATCGAAGTCGCTTTCCCGGTCGATGCCGTGGTCGGGGGACGCTACTGGAAATGAGTGCGCCAGACGAAGTTCTGGCCGAAGCGGAGAGGCGCGCGCGGCGCGTCGAGACTCCGTGCGGCGAAGGCACAATGGTCTGGCGCCTGTGGGGAGAAGGCCCACCGCTGGTGCTAGGCCACGGCGGGCAGGGGGCCTGGTCGCACTGGATGCGCAACATCGATGCGCTGGCGGCCCATTACACCGTGATCGTGCCCGATCTTCCCGGCCATGGCGACAGCGCCATGCCTGATGCCGAGTCTCATACCGCGATTTCTGCTGCGTTGAGCGCGGCCATGCCAGTGCTGCTGGATGCAGGACAGCGGGCGGATTTCGTCGGCTTTTCCTTCGGCGGCGCGGTGTTCACCCATTTTGCCTTGCGCCATCCCGAACGAGTCCGCCGCCTGGTTCTGGTTGGCACCGGCGGGCTGGGTACGCCGCACGGGCACATAAATCTGGGCAAGGTTTCCGGCCTCAAGGGCGCCGAGCGCGAGGCGATGATGCGCTCCAACCTGCTCGGGCTGATGCTGCAACACCCCGAGACTGTCGATGATCTCGCCTTGCATATGTTGATGGTCAATGCGCGGGCAGCCCGCATGTTCGTGCCGCATCTCGTCATCCCCGACCGGGTGGTGCGCGTGCTGGGCGACCTCAAGGTTCCGCTGGATGCCATCTGGGGCGAGTTTGACCGGCCGCATCCAGACTCGCCTGTGCAGGAGGCCGTGCTGCGCCGTTTCCAGCCTGGGCTCGATTTTCGGGTAATTGCAGGCGCGGGCCACTGGGCTATGTATGAGCGCGCAGAGGCGTTCAATGCGGCCCTGCTGGACATGCTGGCCAAGCCGCCACGCATGATGGAGTGATGCCGATGGTGACTTTCACCAATGCCCGGGTGTTCGATGGGACTGCAATGCTGCCGGGCCTGCGCACGGTCACGCTGGAAGGCAATCGCATCGCGTCGGTCGGCGAAGCGCCAGGCGGCGCAGAGGCGATCGATCTAGCCGGCCTGACCCTGATGCCCGGCCTGATCACCTGCCACTTCCATCCCGATTTCTACAGGTTCACCCTCGCGATGGGCATGGCCGGCGAGCCGCTGGGCAAGGAGCTGCCGCCGGGCGTGCTGATGGCGATCGCGGTGCGCAATTGCGGTGTGCTGCTCGAAAGCGGGTTCACCGGCTATGTCGGTGCGGCCTGCAGCAACGATATTGATGCCAGCCTAAAGATCGCCATAGCCCAGGGCATCATTCCCGGCCCGCGCATCCGGGCGTGCAGCGCCCACATTGGCACTACCGGCGACGTGAACGACAGCACCGCCTGGTGGCGGCGCTTTGAAAGCCCCGGCACCGACGTGTTCGTCGACGGGCCAGAAGACATGCGCAAGCAGGCGCGCGAATTCATCCGGCGCGGGGCGGAGACGATCAAGATTTTTACAAGCTCGGGCCACGGCGGCCTGCCCTGGCCGGTGGCGCGCAACATGGACCGCGACGAGATTGCGGCGGTCGTCCAGGCCGCGCATCATCGCGGCGCAAAGGTCCGCGCCCATGCGGCGACGCGCGACATGATCCGCGAATGCGTCGAACTTGGCGTCGACATCATCGATCACGGCGATGAGATCGACGCCGAAATTCTGGGGCTGATGGCTGAGAAGGCCACGTTCTGGGTGCCAAGCATGATCTATCCCGATTGCATGCTGCGACTCGGCTGGGCTGGCGACGACTTGCGCGCTGCGCAGGGCAATGTCCGCACGATGCTGCCAGTGGCGCAGAAACTGGGCGTGAAAGTGCTGATCGGCGATGATTACAGCGGCGTGTTCCGCGATGTTCTCGAAGACGATCCGCTCGATCATAAAGTGGGCGACTATGGCCGCGAATTTCCCTTCTATGGCGCGGTTGCAGGCCTTTCCCCCGCCGAAGTGCTCGGCTGGGGGACGAAGAATGCTGGCGAGGCACTGATCGGCGCACCGGGGCAATTAGGCGTCGTCGCCCCCGGCGCGCTGGCAGATCTGATCGTGGTGGACGGCGATCCCACTGCCGACCTCACGCTGCTGGCAAGGCCCGCAGAGGCGCTGAAGGCGGTAATCCGCGATGGCGCTTTCGTGATCAACCGTCTCTGACCTGGAGGAATTGACTGTGTTTGCACCGCTGACCAATGGAAACTACATGCAGCTGTGCTGGATCGTGCCCGATCTGGAGGCGGCCATCGCCCACTGGGTGCGTTCGGCGCGGGCCGGGCCGTTCTTCCTGTTCGAGGACGTGCATTTCACCGACAGCCATTATCGCGGCAGCCCGGCGGATATCGCCCCGCACCGCGCGGCGATCGGCCAGTATGGCGACATGCAGATCGAGCTGATCAGCCCGATCGGTGATACACCGGGAATCTGGCGCGATGTGGTGCCCGCCGGCAAGAGCGGCTTCCATCACACCGCGCTCTATTGCACCGATTATGACGCCGAAAAGGCCGCCTACGCCGCCTCTGGCTGCGAGATCGCTTTTGAAGGCCTGATGATGGGCGCACGGACCGGCTATATCGACACGGTGAGCACGCTGGGCTTCATGACCGAGCTGATCACCGCCAACCCGATTGCCGAACAGGTTTTCGGCGCATTTCGCGCAGCGGCGCAGGGCTGGGATGGCTCCGACCCGATCCGGACGTTGGGCTAAGGGAGGCTGACATGAACGATCGAACCCCCTGCCGCGCAGTCACTGCGCAGGAGGCTTTGCACTACCGCGAAAAGGGCTGGGTGCAGCTGCGCAGCTTCATCGAACCCGAAATGATCGCCACTCTGCTGGCCAAGGCCAAAGGCGTGATGGGCGAGGACGGTGACAGCAACCCGCCCTACGGAATCGACCAGCCCTATTTCAACGCTTTCGCTGCCGGCGGTTATGGCGATGCCGCAGTGCGCCCGCTGTTCGGCGGAATTGGTGCGGCCGCCAAGGAACTGACCGGCCGCAAGGGCGATGCCGGCTGGCGGCTGTTCAATGATTTCTTCGCGCCCAAG
>JANLSP010000491.1:0-1639 GCA_031362485.1 Novosphingobium sp. | reverse complement strand
TTCCATTTCCACGCCAGTCTTTCCGGTAAGCGCTGCAGTCGCCGTGACGCGCACACCGTCCGCTTCAAGGATGAAATCGACAGTGAGGCTGTCGAGCGCCAGCGGGTGACACAACGGGATCAATTCGGCGGTCTTTTTTGCCGCCATGATACCGGCGATCCGCGCTGCGGCGAGCACATCGCCCTTGGGCACGTCGCCGTCACGGATTGCAGTCAGCGCCGCCGGGGACATGCGGATGCAGCCCGAGGCAATGGCAATGCGTCGCGTGTCCGTCTTGCCGCCGACATCGACCATGCGGGCGTTGCCCTGCGCATCAAGGTGGGTGAGGTCAGCCAAGGAGCAATTCCCGCGTTGCCGACTCAATATCGGCCTGCCGCATCAGGCTTTCACCGACGAGAAATGTCCGCACACCGCAGGCCGACAGGCGCAAAAGGTCGGCATGGCAATTGATTCCGCTTTCGCTGACCAGCAGCGTACCTTCAGGCGCCAGGTCGACCAGGCGTTCGGTCACGCCCAGATCTGTGACAAAGCGTCTCAGGTCGCGGTTGTTAACTCCGATCAGGCGCGATTTGAGCGCACCGGCGCGGAGCATTTCAGCCTCATTGTGAACTTCGACCAACACATCCATGCCGCGCTCCAGCGCCGCAGCCTCGATTTCGCGCATCGCGCCATCATCGAGCGCAGCGACAATTATCAGGATTGCGTCGGCCCCGATCGCGCGGGCCTCGGCGACTTGCCAGGGATCGATCATGAAATCCTTGCGCAAGACCGGCAGATCGCAAGCTGCGCGGGCAGCGACGAGATAGTCTTCATGGCCTTGGAAATAGGGAGCGTCGGTCAGTACCGAGAGGCACGCCGCGCCGCCGGCCTGATAGGCTCGCGCGTGATTAGCCGGGTGAAAGTCATCGCGGATCAGCCCCTTGGAAGGTGATGCTTTCTTGATTTCTGCAATTAAGGCAAAGCCATTGGCAAACTTGGCTTCCAGCGCGCTGCGAAATCCTCGCGTGGCGCTTTGCGCGGCGGCGCGGGCATCAAGATCGGCGAGCGAGGCAGCCTGTTTGCGCGCGGCGACTTCCTCGCGCTTGGTGTCACAAATTTCAGTGAGCTTGTCAGCCATGGAGGTGCCCTAGCGCCGCACGAAGCGTGTCGCAACGCTGCAAAAGGGCTCAGCTCATCCGGTCGATATCTTCCTCGCCGAGCGAACCGGGCACGACGAACACCGGGCAGGGCAGCTGTCCCGCCTGCGCTCCGGCGAAATGCGCCACCAGCGGGCCCGGCCCGCCTTCGCGCGCGGCGCCGAGCACCAGCGCGGAAATTTCGGGATGCTCGGTCAGATATTCGCGCACCACCTTGACGCCCTCGCCCTGTTTGACCGAGATCACAGGCATCGCGCCGCCTTCGGAAAGGATGCTTCCCGCAGCGGTTGCAGCCGTGGTCTGCGCCCGCTCGCGTGCTTCCTCCTCAATGGTCGCCTGAACGCCGGCAAATGCCACGAATGGTTGCTGCTCCATCAGCGCAATGATGTGGAGGGAACCGCCAGTCTTGATCGCGCGGCGCGAGGCGAAGCGCAGGGCTACCAACGCTTCCTCAGTATCGTCCATGATCACGAGATAGACGCGCATCGCTGTGTCCCCCATTT
>JANLSP010000276.1:0-3017 GCA_031362485.1 Novosphingobium sp. | reverse complement strand
GAATGCGGTGGAAGGCATCGGCATAGTGCAGCGCAAATTCACCCGGCAACCTGCTCGCGGCAAAATTGGCCTCGAATGCGTCCATGTGGTGGATTGCCAGCGCCGCGAGCCAGGCGGCGCGCAGCGACTCGGGCACTCGGTCCACGATGGCCAATGCGGCCTCGGGCAAGCGGTTGTATTTGAACACGCTCTGGCGCGGACCCTCGGCAGCGATGAAGGACGCAAATGGCACGGCGGCAATCACTGCGGCGAGCCCCGGATGCGCAGCGTACAGCCCGGCGCTCACAGCGCTCAGGCGCTTGCGCCATGGTTCGCGCCCGCGCCACATCGGAAACAGGCTCTCCGCCGGGACGGGAACAGCGGGAATGGTGGTATCCATCAGCATGGGCACATCATAATCCGAAATGTTTACCCCCCCGTTTACGTCGATGCGTTCAGCAGACAGGCGCGCGGCTGGGGCGAAGCTTGCTGGCAAGATGCAGGGTTCCATCCAGATAACCGTCGAACACCGCATCGCCGACATTGCGGCCATCGAGCAGGCGGCGCAACGCCAGCGGGTCGCTGCCCGGAGCGTTAAGCCCGGTCTCGCACAGCGTGGCGGAGCGGATGCCGGCGTCCATCAGCATGGCGCGGGCATCGCGGTGGAAGCTGCCGCTGGGAAAGCAGAAGTGATCGAGCGCGTCGGTGCCCAGGACGGCGGCAAGAAATGCGCGGTTGTCGGCGAGCTCCCGCGGCAAAGCGGCGACGTACCGGCCGATCTCGACATGGCGGTGGGTATGCAGCTGGATATCGAGCCCGCGCGCACTGGCCTCTGCCAGCTCTTCGGCGGACATGATCTCAAACTGACGGGTTTCGAGCCATTCCTCGCCCACGCCGAGCCCCGCGCCGAAGGCCCGCAAGGCGGCGAGTCGCTCGGCAACGGGCAGGGCTTCGATTTCGTTGAGTGCTTCTTCAGGATCAAAGTCCATGCGGCCAGAAGCGGCGAGCAGGTAATCCACCGCAAGATTGATCACCGGCAGGCGGTGCTGCGCATACCAGCTTGTCGCATAGAGCGTGGCGGGCAGGTCTTGGGCTTCAAGCACGGGCAGCATGTGAGTCAGCGTTGAGACCCAGCCGTCATCGATCGTGATGACCACGGCGGCATCTGGCAAGTCGTCCTGCGCCAGCCGCTCGACTGCCTCGGCCAGTGGCAAAACCAGGCGCCCCGACCGCTTCAGCCGCGCCATGCGCGCCTCAAATTGCTGCGGCTCAATGAATGTGCAATCGCCGAATTTCAGTCCTGGCGTGACCCAGACACCGTGATAGCACAGAATGCGCAACTGACGCCGTGTCGCCCGGCGCGCAAGCGCGCCAAGACCAAGCCCATTGGCCAGCGAAAGGACGGTTTCCTGCAACCTCATGCGGGTCACCTTGCCCGCAAACTATGGAGAAATGCCTTACGGCAGCTGGGCGAAATCGGTCAGCGCGGCATCGCGCAAGCCCCGCCAGACGCGGACCGCCTGTACCGTCTCTGGCGCATCGTGGACGCGCAGCATCTGCACCCCTGCCTCCAGCGCCTTTATCGCCAGCGTCAGACTCCCCCCCAACCGCCGGTGCGCCGGAGCCTCGTTCGACAGCGCGCCGATCATCCGCTTGCGGCTTGCACCAACCAGAAGCGGTTGGCCCAGCGCATGGAACAGCGGCTGGGCGTTGAGCAGCGAAAGGTTGTCAGCGACGGTCTTGCCGAAGCCGATGCCTGGATCGAGCAGGATCTTCTCGCGCGGGATTCCGGCCGCAATCGCGGCATCGCGCCGCGCGGCCAGCCAATCGAACACATCGAGCACCACGTCGCGGTAGTTGCTGTCGGCATGCAGGTCCTGGCCATCACCGGGCGCATGCATCAGCACCACCGGTGCGCCAGCGCGGGCCGCAAATTCAAGGCTGCGCGGATCAAAGCGCAGCGCGGAAACATCGTTGATCACATGCGCGCCCGCGCCGAGCGCAGCTTCCATCACTGCCGGGCGGCGCGTATCCACGCTGATCGCCGCGCCCGATGCTGCCAACCGCTCGATGGCCGGGATCACGCGCTTCAGTTCATCGCCCTCCCAGACCGCTGCCGCGCCAGGCCTGGTCGATTCACCGCCCACGTCAATGATTGCCGCGCCCGCCTCGAGCATCGCTGCGCCGTGGTTATTGGCCACATCGGGATCATCGAGAAACTGGCCGCCATCGGAAAAACTGTCCGGCGTGACATTGAGAATACCCATCACTTGCGGCTGATCGAGCCGCACGGTGCGTGCGCCCAGTTGCAGCGGCGCATGGGCGCGCTGAAGGTTGTCCCACTGGTCGCGCACCGCATCGGGCAGCGAAGGCAATGCAGCCTTCAGCTCCTCCGCGCCGAATCGGGCGCGCGAAACGATCCGTTCCACGGTGCGTTCGATCAGTGCGAAGCGGCTGGCATAAATCAGTCCGCCAGCAAGGCGCAACACCTCACCTTCCTCGCTCTGCGGACTTTCGGCGAGGGCAATGGGCCGCAGATAGAATGAGGAAATGATCAGGGCTCCGTGCCAAGCAGATAAAGCTGGCGCAAGGCATCAACCGGTTTGAATTCGCCTTCGTGTTCAATGTGCCAGTAGGTCCAGCCATTGCACGAAGGCGACCCTTGCAACTTAGCTCCGAGCCCGTGGATCGAGCCGCTGTCTGCGCCGCAGACTAGCGAGCCATCGGTGCGCACGGTTGCGCGCAACTGGCGCTTCTTGTCGGAAACTTCGCTGCCGGGAGCAATCCAGCCGGTTTCAACCAGTGTTCCGAAAGCGACTTTGGGCGTGCTCTTGGGACTCTGCATGGTGGCAATTGCGCTTTCGTCGAGCGGCAGCGCCAGGTCGATGCGCTCGCGCGCAGCCTCGCGGTACAGCTTCTCGCGCTCGCAGCCGATCCATTCGCGGCCGAGCCGCCTGGCCACCGCGCCGGTGGGGCCGGTGCCAAAGAAGGGATCGAGCACGACATCGCCCTTGTGGGTCGTCGCCAGCATCACCCGG
>JANLSP010000272.1:0-1818 GCA_031362485.1 Novosphingobium sp. | reverse complement strand
GATTCGCCTGCTCTCGTTCCGCACGCTGACCGCGCTGGCACACGGCAAGACGCCGGGGCCGGAAGGTTCGGCGGGCAAGCTGCTGTGGTCGGGGCTGGGGGGCAATCTTTCGGCCCAGGCGCTCGATATTCTCGGTCATGGCGGGCTGATCGACGACCCGGCCATGGCCTTGGCAGGCGGCGCCTTCCAGCACCGTTTTCTCTGGGCCCCCGGGCTCAGGCTCGGCGGCGGGACCGACGAGATCATGAAAAACATCATTGCCGAGCGCGTGCTCGGGCTGCCTGGCGATGTCCGGGTGGACAAGGACGTGCCCTTCCGCGACATTCCCAGAGGCAGATAACGCCAAGCGAGGCCTACCATGCACCAGATCCCCTCACAGATTGACCGCGGCTATGCCGAGATGCCGATCCCCTTCGGCTGGTTCGCGATTGCCCGCTCTGCCGAGATTGGCAATAGCGAGATTCGCACCATGCGTTATTTCGGCACCGAATTCGTCGTCTGGCGCGGCGGCGACGGGGTGCTGCGGGGAGTCGATCCATTCTGCCCGCACATGGGCGCGCACCTTGGCGTGAACAGCGACGTGACGGGCAATGATCTGCGCTGCGCCTATCATCACTGGCGCTTCAACGGGGATGGCGGGGTGGTCAAGATCCCCTACACCGACGCGATTTCGCCCAGCATGAAGCGGGGCTGCCTGCCCACCTGGCAAGTCCAGGAAGTCGATGGCGTGGCCTATGTCTGGTATCACCCGAAGAAGGCGGCGCCCAAGTGGGAGGTCGCCCGCCTGCCCGAATGCCCGGGCGGCGACTGGGTGCTGGGCGGCACTTATGAGTGGACAATCAACATCCATTGCAGCGAAATCCCCGAAAACGGGCAGGACTATCAGCACTTCAAGGCCGTCCACGGCGTGGCGGGTCCACCGGAAGCCGAGTTCAAGATCATCGGCTGGGTGCGGCGCAACACGGTGGTCGCCGAGATGAACACGCCGCGCGGGATCATGTCAGGCAAGATCGACGCCACGGCCACCGGTCCAGGCCAGTCGATGACCGAATTTATCGATGTGACTCATGTCGTGATGGCGCAGCAAGTCACACCGATCAACAGCGAGTGGTCGCATCTGCGCTGGCAGCTTTATCACATCCCCGGCCTCACCGACGGCCAGCTGCGCGTGACCCAGGCGCGCATGCGCGATCTGGTCAAGCAAGTGGAGCAGGACATTCCCATCTGGAACAGCAAGAAGAGCGAACGCCGTCCGCTGCTGGTCAAAGGCGACGGGCCGATCCTGGCCTACCGCGAGCAGTACGATCGGTTCTATCAGTTCGACGCGGATGAGCCGGAAGGGGCGGGACTGGCGGCCTGAACGCCATCATCCGGCGGCGAACCCGGACATTACGCCTGAAGGGAAACGCGAGCGGACGGGCTGGCGGCCGGCGCGGGGGTGCCCGGGGCATACGGGCTTGCCTGGCGGGTCTCTCTAAGGCGAACGGCCGGGAAGCGGACCTGCTGGGACTTTCCGGCTCGGCCCTGCGGTGCGCGGCGGCGACGGGACGGGCTCGCAAAGTTGCCGTCAGCCAAGGGGGCATACCCCCAAATTCGGCAGCCGGAGATCGCCGGCTGCTCCTCGCATCCTTGAGTCGCGGACGCTTCCGCTGAGGGAGCGCCGGCCGCCGCGCGGGGGATGGAAGAGCGAAGCGCTTACCGCCTCCCGCACCCGTCACGGTTTGTCAGATAGACTGACGGCGAGCCATTTAACCCATATGGTTGGTTTTGTCAAGGAAGTAGGTTTCACGCGAAGGCGCGAAGGGGCGAAGAAGTCGG
>JANLSP010000421.1:0-18779 GCA_031362485.1 Novosphingobium sp. | reverse complement strand
GTGCCGCCTTCGTAGCCCGAGATCGTCACATGATCGGCACGCGCCTTGGAGACGCCCGCGGCAACCGTACCGACGCCGACTTCGGAGACCAGCTTGACCGAGATCCGCGCCTTCGGATTGACGTTCTTGAGGTCGTGGATCAGCTGCGCCAGATCCTCGATCGAATAGATATCGTGGTGCGGCGGCGGCGAGATCAGCCCGACGCCGGGGGTCGAATGGCGCACTTTGCCGATGATCTTGTCGACCTTGTCGCCGGGCAGCTGGCCGCCTTCGCCGGGCTTTGCGCCTTGCGCCATCTTAATCTGGATATCGTCGCTATTGACCAGATATTCGGTGGTGACGCCGAAGCGGCCCGAAGCCACCTGCTTGATTGCCGAGCGCATCGAATCGCCACCCGGCAATGGCACGAACCGGTCCACTTCCTCGCCGCCCTCACCGGTGTTCGACTTGCCGCCGATGCGGTTCATCGCCATGGCCAGCGTGGTGTGCGCTTCGCGACTGATCGAGCCGAAGCTCATCGCGCCGGTGGCGAAGCGCTTGACGATTTCGCTCGCCGATTCGACCTCGGCAATGTCGAGCGGCTTGTCGGCGGGCTTGAGTTCAATCAACCCGCGAATGGTCAGCATGCGGCTCGTCTGGTCGTTGATCGTCTGGGCGAACTCGCGATACTTGTCGGGCAGGTTGCCGCGCACGGCATGCTGCAGGCTGGCGATGTTCTCGGCAGTCCAGGCGTGCTGTTCACCGCGCAGGCGCAGGCCATACATGCCGCCAACGTCGAGCATATTGCGGTAGATCGGATTGTCGCCGTAAGCCGCCGCATGGCGCCGCACGGTTTCCTCAGCGACCTGAGCAAGGCCGACGCCTTCGATGGTCGTGGCGGTGCCGGTGAAGAAGCTGTCAACAAATTCGCTCGAAAGCCCGACCGCATCGAAAATCTGCGCGCCGCAATAGGACTGGTAGGTCGAAATACCCATCTTGGACATGACCTTGAGCACGCCCTTGCCGATGGCCTTGATGAAGTTCTTCTGCACTTCATAGGTGCTGAGCGGCAGCTCGCGGCGCAGGCGGATATCCTCCAGCGTCTCGAAAGCGACATACGGATTGATCGCTTCGGCGCCGTAGCCCGCCAGCACGCAGAAATGGTGCACTTCGCGCGCTTCGCCGGTCTCGACCACGAGGCCGGTCTGCATGCGCAGGCCCTGGCGGACGAGGTGATGATGCACTGCCGCAGTGGCCAGCAGCGCAGGCATCGGCACCCGGTCGCAGTCCTGGGCGCGATCAGACAGGATCAGGATGTTCTTGTCGGCGAGCACAGCCTCGGTGGCCGACCAGCACATTTCCCTGATCGCCGCCTCGAGCCCAGCTGCGCCGGCTTCGGCGGGCCAGGTCATGTCGATCGTCCGGGTGCGGAACGCGCCGTCGAGAGCAGCCTCGACCGAGCGGATCTTGGCCACATCGTCGTTGGTCAGGATTGGCTGGTCGACTTCAAGGCGCTTGTGGCTGCCGGCATCGTGGCCGAGCAGGTTGGGGCGCGGGCCAATCATCGAAACCAGGCTCATCACCAGCTCCTCGCGGATCGGATCAATCGGCGGGTTGGTGACCTGGGCGAAGTTCTGCTTGAAATAGTCGTAGAGTAGCCGGCTGCGGTTCGACAGTACGGCAATGGGTGTATCGGTGCCCATCGAGCCGATCGGATCGTCGGCGTTCGAGGCCATGGGTTCGAGGAACTTGCTGACGTCTTCCTGGGTGTAGCCAAACGCCTGCTGGCGATCTAGCAGCGAGGTGGTCTCGACCGGCAGCGCAGCAAGCTCTGGCTCGACGACTTCAAGATCCTTGAGCTTGTATTGCGCGGCTTCCAGCCACTCTTCGTATGGCTCTTCGCCAGCGAGCTGGGCCTTGAGCTCCTCGTCCTCGATGATCCGGCCCTGTTCGAAATCGATCAGCAGCATACGGCCCGGCTGAAGCCGCCACTTACGCACGATGTTATCTTCCTTGATCGGCAGCACGCCGCTTTCGGAAGCCATGACCACCAGATCGTCATCAGTGACAAGGAACCGCGCAGGCCTGAGCCCGTTGCGATCGAGCGTCGCGCCGATCTGGCGACCGTCGGTGAATGCGACCGCGGCCGGCCCGTCCCAGGGTTCCATCAAGGCGGCGTGATATTCGTAGAAAGCGCGGCGCTTAGGGTCCATCAGCGGATTTCCCGCCCAGGCTTCCGGGATCAGCATCATCACTGCATGGGCAAGGCTGTAGCCGCCCGCCATCAGCAGTTCGAGCGCATTGTCGAGGCAGGCGGTATCGCTCTGGCCGTGCGGGATGATCGGCCACATCTTGTCAAGATCGGGGCCGAGCAGCTCCGATTCCATCGTGCGGCGGCGCGCATTCATCCAGTTGACGTTGCCCCGCACCGTATTGATCTCGCCGTTGTGGGCGATGAACCGGTAAGGGTGTGCAAGCTTCCAGCTCGGGAAAGTGTTGGTCGAGAAGCGCTGGTGGACCAGGCCCAGCGCCGAGACGCAATCGGGATTGCGCAAGTCATCGTAGAAGCTGCCGACCTGAGTCGCCAGCAGCAGCCCCTTGTAGACCACGGTGCGGCTGGAGCAGCTGGGCATGTAAAGCTCGGTCACGCCCGGAAGCCCGTGCTTTTCGGCCATTTCGGCGAGCGGGTTCTGCGTCTGCTTGCGGATCGACAGGAGTTTGCGCTCGAACGCGTCCTGATCGGCGCAGCTTTCGCCGCGCGCGATGAAACACTGACGGATCACCGGCATCTGCGCGATGACGGCTTTGCCCAGACCCTCGGTCGTGGTCGGCACGTCGCGCCAGCCGATCAGTTGCTGGCCTTCCTTGGCGATGAACTTCTCAAAAGTCGCGATGACCAGATCGCGGCTCGCCTCGTCCTGTGGCAGAAAGCACATGGCGACGGCATAGTCGCCCTCTGCGGGCAGCTTGAGTCCCGAGCCGGTCGCCCACTTGCGATAGAGCGCGTCGGGCATCTGAATGAGGATGCCCGCACCATCGCCAAGCAACGGGTCCGCGCCGACTGCACCGCGATGATCGAGGTTTTTCAGAATTTCCAGCGCCTGACCGACAATCGCGTGGCTTTTGGCGCCCTTGATATGGGCGACAAAGCCCACACCGCAGGCGTCATGCTCATTGCGCGCGTCGTAAAGGCCCTGGGGCTTCGGAAATCCCATCGATAGTCCATCCTGTCGTCATGCACGACTCACTTCGCCGCGAATGCAGCGAATGAGCCATGTACGACCCCATGACGAAATGAACGAATTTTTGCAACTGCGAAGCCGCAGGCAAATTCAAGGACTTTGCGTTGCGGAGTGCTGGCCTCAGGCGGCGCCGCTCATCCGCTGCAACGTGGCAAGCGCACTGCGCAAGGCGCGCTGCGCCTCTTCGGGATCCTGGCGAATTCCGCCGGCCATGGAAGTGGATGCGGGGGTGGCCGTAGTGGCCGGTGCATCGAAACGGCGCAGTTGCGGCACACCGGAATCTGCCAATGCGCCGGTTTGCACAGCGGCATCGGCAGGCGCATCTGCCTGCGCCGCCGGATCGGGCGCAGCAAAACGCAGGCCGGGCCGGGCGCCGTGGCCCGGAAAGATGACTACCGGCTCGATCGCGGCATGATCTTCTTCGGCCTCTTCAATCCGCACGAAATCCTGGCGCACCGGATTGGGCCGTCCCAGTTCAAGCAGCGAAGAGTAGCTGTCTTCGGGCACTTCAGTTTCGGCTTCGTTTACCGGCGGCAATGCGCCTTCACCCGCCAGGTCTGGCTCTGCAGGCAACCCCGTAGCCGCTACAGGTTCAGCGACGATCGGCGCAGCAAACGATCGCGGCGGCAGGACGGGCTCGGCCTGGTCATCGTGATCGGCATAGTCAGCGAAGTCGATGGGCCTGAGTGCAGCTGGCAGGGCAAGCCCTACCGAAGCCGGTTGCAATTCCTCAGGCTGGACCTCGAGAACTTCGCTTGCTCGCGGCGCCCGGTCCAGCGAATCGCAGAGTGGCGGCGTCAAAGGCGCTGGCTCGATCTCCGCAGTTTGGGGGGCGACCGGCTCACAGGGCCGGGCATCGTCGGGAGTGGTTGCGACGAGCGACGATACGGCATCCACCAGCGCCTCGGGGACCGAGCCCTTGTGAGCACGTTGCCGCATGGCCAGAGCCAGCCGTTCGACCAGCTCGACCGGCGAAAGCTCGCCAAGTTCCGCAGTGTCGATCCGCCGGACAGTCGTGGTGTCGAAAATGCTTTCGCTGTGTAGTGGAAGCGGGTCCGTAAGCAGGACCGGGGGGATGACAGGCAATGCTTCATCCGACCATCGCACTTCGCTGGACTCTTCGTCGGAATCGGCCGGCGGCTCACCGGTCCATTGCAGCGGCGCGTGTTGCTCACTCGCATTGGCAGCGGCGGGGCTCTCGAATTGACGCAACGACTCTATCATCTCTGCGTATTCGCCCACTTCCGCCTGGACCGGCAGTTCCGCACTTTGCAAGAATTGCTGATCGGGGAGCAACTCCAGCGGCGCATCTTGCGGCGGAACCGCCGCGCTGGCCGGCGGGTGGAATTGGGGTGCAGTCGGCTCTGATTCTTCAGCGGCGGGGTAATCGTCGATCCTCGGGGCCGGCGAGGCCATGCCAAAAACCTGACGGTCAGGCGCGTATCCCGTCTGCGCCGGTTCCTCGATGACGAATGGATCAAGAGCCAGCGGCGCTTCTTCGCACCGCGCAGGCTGCTCTGGAACGTGCTGGTCGCCCGCTCCATTGCCCGCAAGGGAGAAGTCCATCTGGGTTACATCGAAAATAGCGGGCGATCCCCCTGGCAGTGGCGCCGCATCAAATTCGTCCATGGGCCTCTCTTCGGTCTCTATGGTCAGGGGCCGACGCCGCGTGGCGGCCACTTCCACCTCGACCGCAGGTTCGCTGCGCGCCCCACGGCTGGCAAATCGCGAACCGACACCGCGGCGGCGCGGCGTTGCCACCGGCTTGGGACGTGCGATGCGGCGCGCCAGATAGGCGCCCACGGCAACCCCGATTGCTGCCAGCAGCAAGGCGAGGATCAGCCGCGCCTTCAGGCCAAGCGGCGGAGCAGCGGCGGGAAGCAACACGTCCAGAGAAAGTGAGAGCACCAGCGATTCGAACAGCGAGGCGCGCACCGCCAGGCTGCCCAGGCCAAACAGCGCGCCAAACCATAGCGCGACCATGGCCGGAAACAGTGGATGTTTGGTTACCGGCGCCTTGCTGGCGGGCTTGCTGCGGACTTGGGTGGCCAATATTCTTACCCCGTTTACTGGCGATTGCGCCTTCTGCTTCACCGAACAAGTGCGGCAGGCGAGCGCAAGCGATCAGTCCTGATTGGTAACAGGCTTTGGTAAACGTCTTGATAACGCTGCACGTTGATTGCCCAGTCATGCCGGGTTTCTACATAGATGCGCGCAGTTGCCCGGCGGTCATCCCAGGCCGCGCGGGTATCGAGCAGTTTGCCAAGCGAAGCCGCACAGGCGGCTGGATCGTCGGCGGGAAACAGGGTTCCGGTGACGCCATCGGCAATCAGTTCGCGGTGGCCGCCGACGTCCGAGGCGGCAACCAGCTTGCCTTGGGCCATTGCCTCAAGCGGCTTGAGCGGTGTAACCAGATCGGTCAGCCGGCTGCGCTTGCGCGGATAGGCCATGATGTCGCACAGCGCGTAGTAGCGCTCGACTTCACTGTGCGGCACGCGGCCGATGAAATGGATTGCATTGGCTTCGGAGGATGCCGCCGCCTGCGCGCGCAAGGCCGCTTCGCAGGGGCCGCCGCCAACCAGCAGCAGCCGGGCATCGGCATGATCGTGGATCAACAGGGGCATGGCCGCGATCAAATCATCGAGACCTTCATAATCATAGAAGCTGCCGATGAAGCCAATCACCGGGCCCTCGCCCAGACCCAGTTCTGCGGCAAAGACCGGATCGTGCGGGAGTGGATCCCCGAACAGCGCGAGATCGACCCCGTTAGGCGAAATCGTGATCCGCGCCGGATCGGTGCCGCGCGCCACGAGATCGTCCCTCAGACCCTGGCAGATCGTCACCACGGCATGTGCCCCTGCGACGACATGGTTTTCCAGTGTGCGTGTGAGCAGATACTTGACCGAGCCGGCGCGGCCCTCGCCGTTGCCCACGGCCGCGTCTTCCCAGAAAGCGCGGATCTCATAGACAAGTGGAATCCCCAGCCGCCGGGCGGCGCGCAAGGCCGCCGCGCCGCACAGTGCTGGCGAATGGGCATGGAGCACATCCGGGCGCCACTCTTCACACAAGTGCTCGATAGCCGAGGCCAGCAGCCCGATCTCGCGCCATTCGCGCAGGCCCACTGGCCCGCTCGGCTCACCCGGCGTGCGGTGGAAGTTGATGCCGTCGTGCTCTTCGACCGGCTCGCCCGGTGCCGAGTGGCGCAGACCGGTTAGCCCCCGCACCTCCATGCCCGCCGCTTGCTGCGCCTTCAGGATCGCGCGCGTGCGAAAGGTATAGCCGCTGTGCAGCGGCAGCGAGTGGTCAAGGACATGGAGAACCTTCATCTCGGCTTCTTGAGCGTGCAGAAGATCCAGCCCTGCAACGGCCGTGTCAGCGCGAACTTCTCAATGACCTTTTGATAGATGCTGCCCAGCCAGAACAGCACCCGGTTGAACACCAGATAGCTGGGATACTGGCCAATATAGGCGAAGTGATCGACCGAAAGGCCGACCTCGCTCGCGTGCCGGGTGATCGCGCGGCGGCTGTTGCTGCCGAACACGGTGGGGAACACATCCTCGCCCGCGCGGCCTTCGGTGGCGCTGACGATCCGCGCATGGAAGCGGTTGGGGATCAGCAACGCGGCTATCGAGCCATAATCATAGATGCTCGGCGTTGTGAACACATAGACCCCGCCGGGTTTCAGCACCCGAGCGATCTCGGCATAGGCCCGCTCGGGGCTTTCCAGATGCTCCATCACTGCGCGCGAATAGGCGAGATCGACCGAGTTCGAGGGAATGTCCTTCATGTCGCGCACGTCATTGGGAAACAGCCGCATGTGCGGATCATCGACCGTGAAATCGACGACATCGATACCATAAAGTGTTTCCGCCTTGCCGATCAGCTGCGACAGGTTGGGCGCGGTACGTCCGCAGCCGATATCGAGCACCGTGTCGCCGGGCTTCAGCCGCTCGGCAATCGCCCGCTCGATCACGCGATTGGGATGCGTGTCCGACGGAAACGAAGCCCGCATCTGCTCTTCGACCGGTTTGAGAAATCCTATCATCGGTAGCGCGCTTTCATGACAACTGGCCGCAGTCCGTAGCCAAATAGGCTTAACGCCCCGTCAACTGCCGCTGCGCTATGGGGTTTGTCATGGTCGACTATTTCTCGCTTGCGGTGACGCATGGCCTGCTTGCGCTTGCCGCATTCCGGCTGATGCTGCGCGCCGATCTCGACCGTGATCCGGAGCTGCAAACCGGCGAAGAATCAGAGCCCGAGTCCGTCGCAGGCGGCAGCAAGGGCGCGCGCCGTGTTTGATCTTGCGCTGGCCGGCTTCATGGCGGGGTTCCTCGCGCTCGGCTTTCGCCGCCCGTTCCTGTGGGTGCTGGCCTATCTCTATGTGGATATCGTCGCGCCGCAGAAGATTTCCTATTTCTTACTTGCCTCGATTCCGCTGTCGCTGATTGTCTTCGTTGGCGCTTTCGGTGCCTGGGCCATCGCCGATGACAAGCAGGACAGTCGGCTTGCGCTGCGCCAGGGGCTGTTGCTGTTTCTGTTCGCGTACTGCGGCTATACGACCATGTCAGCCGATTTTCCGGTCAACGCCGCGGAAAAATGGGCCTGGGTGTGGAAGGCAATGGTCTTTGCGATATTCCTGCCGCTGACTTTGCGAACCCGTCTCAGGTTTGAGGCTGTGGCACTGGTCATGGTGCTGTCGGCCGCCTCGATCATCATCTCCGGATCGATCAAGACGCTGGCCACCGGCGGCGGCTATGGTGAGCTCAAGCTGCTCGTCAACGACAACACCGGGCTTTATGAAAGTTCGATCATTTCTTGCGTTGCGATCGCGATCATTCCGCTGATCCTTTGGCTGAGGAAGCACGGCACGGTATTTCCAGAAGACTGGCGGTCCAAAATCTTCGCCGCTGCGCTGATTTTTGCCTGCCTGCTGATCCCGATCGGAACCCAGGCCCGCACTGGGCTGATCTGCATCGGCGTGCTCGTCGTGCTGATGCTGCGGTCGGTCAAGCGGCGCTTCCTGTTCATCTCGCTGATTGGCATTGCTGCCGCCAGCGCAATCCCGTTCTTGCCAGCAAGTTACACCGAGCGGATGAGTACCATTGAGAACCACAAGACCGATGAAAGCGCTTCGGGCCGCATCGCGATCTGGGGGTGGACCTGGGAATATGTTCAGGACCATCCGCTGGGTGGCGGCTTCGATGCCTATCGCGGCAACCGCATCCGCTTCAACACCATCGACAAGGCAGGGGCAGGCAACAACACCGAAGTCGATACAACCGTCATCACCGACAAGGCCCGCGCCTATCACTCCAGCTATTTCGAGATGCTGGGCGAACAGGGCTGGCCGGGCTTTCTGGCCTGGATCTGGCTGCAATTTCTCGGCCTGTGGCAGATGGAGCGCATCCGCAGTCGCTGGCTGAAACGCGACGGCCCGGGCGAGCAATGGCAGAGCCCGCTCGCCAATGCCCTGCAACAGGCGCAGGTGATCTATCTGGTCGGCTCGCTGTTCGTCGGCATTGCTTTCCAGCCATTCATCCTCATGCTCATCGCAGTGCAATGCGGACTGTGGACCTATTTGCGCCGGATTGAGGGCGAGCGCGCCCTCGCCGCCCGCAAGGCATTGCGCATGACGAAGACTGCTGCGGCAGCAAAACTCCCGGCTACCGCCTGATCTGATTGCGCCGCCAGCCCAGCTGGTCCATGATTGGGCCGGATCGAGGCGAGGAGAGACGCGCATGCAAATTGCGGATATGAAGGCAAAGATCGGTGAAGTAATTGGCACATCCCCCTGGTTCATGCTCGACCAGGCGCGAATCGATCAGTTTGCCGAGACCACCGAGGACCGCCAGTTCATCCACATCGATCCCGAAGCTGCAAAGGCGACCCCGTTCGGCGGGACGATTGCCCACGGCTTCCTCACTTTGTCGATGCTCGCGGCAATGATGGATAACGCGGTTGCAAAGCCGGCGGTGCAGATGTCGGTCAACTATGGCTTCAACAAGGTCCGCTTCCTCAGCCCGGTGAAGTCAGGCAGCCGTGTGCGCGGCAAATTCAAGTTACTGGAGCTTGACGAGAAGCGCCCCGGCCAATGGCAGCAAACGGTCGAAGTGACTGTCGAGATCGAAGGCGGTGACAAACCCGCGCTGCTCGCCGAATGGATTTTCATGCATTTTGCCTGATCGCAGGGTTGATTATGAGCTTACAAATATGTAAGTTGTGAATTGCAACTTTAATGCTGGCGAATTATGCTGGCAATCGAGGAGATCAGTCCATGCGCGATGCCGTCATCGTTTCCGCCGCCCGCACCCCCATTGGCCGGGCCTACAAGGGCGCCTTCAACGCCACGCCCGGGCCCAGCCTTGGCGCGCTGTCGATTGCCGAGGCGGTGAAACGTGCCGGGATCGAAGGCGGTGAGGTCGATGATGTCGTCTGGGGCGCGGTGCTCACGCAAGGCGGACAGGCGCTCAACATCGGAAGGTTGGCGGCGCTCAAGGCCGGCCTGCCCGTCACAGTGGCGGCACAGACCATCGACCGGCAGTGCTCTTCGGGCCTGATGGCGATAGCCACAGCGGCAAAGCAGATCGTCATCGACCGGCAAGACATTGTTGTCGCCGGCGGACAGGATTCGATCAGCACCGTGCAGACCCCGGCGATGCGCATGGAGTTTGACCAGAGCCTTATCGCCATGCATCCGGCAGCCTACATGCCGATGCTGCAGACCGCCGAGGTGGTCGCCAAGCGCTATGGTATCAGCCGCGATCTGTGCGATGAATATGCCTTTTCCTCGCAGCAGCGCACTGCCGCAGCGCAGGCAGCGGGCAAGCTCGATGCCGAGATCGTCGCAACAACGACGATGATGAACGTCACAGACCGGGCGACCGGCGAGACCAGCCAGAAAGAAGTGACGCTAGCCAGGGACGAGGGCAACCGGCCCGACACCACGCTCGAAAGCCTCAAGGCACTGCAACCCGTCATGGGCCCAGATGCCAATATAACAGCAGGCAACGCCAGCCAGCTATCCGATGGATCAGCCGCAATGATCCTGATGGAGAGCGCAGTGGCCGCCAAAAAGAGCCTTGCCCCGCTCGGCCGCTTTGTCGGCATGGCGGTCGCAGGCACTGAGCCAGATGAAATGGGCATTGGCCCGGTTTTCGCCATTCCCAAGTTGCTCAAGAACTTCGGTCTCAAAATGGACGATATCGGCCTGTGGGAACTGAATGAGGCTTTCGCCGTGCAAGTCGTCTATTGCCGCGACAAGCTCGGAATTCCTGAAGAGCTGCTCAACGTTAATGGCGGCGCGATCTCGATTGGCCACCCCTACGGCATGACCGGCGCGCGCTGCGCCATGCATGCGCTGATCGAAGGCAAGCGCCGCGGCGCAAAGCATGTTGTCGTTACCATGTGCATTGGCGGCGGCATGGGCGCGGCGGGGCTGATCGAGGTTCTCTGAACCATGCAGGCGGGCCTCGGCATCGTCGAAATACTCGGCCTTGCCGGCAGCATTAGCCTGCTGTCGGGCTGGCGGCTCTACCTCACGATCCTCGCGACCGGGATCGCCATGCAATACAACGTGCTGCCAGTCCCTGCCCACCTCGCCAGCCTCGCCATTCTCGCCAACCCGTGGGTGATCGGCACGGCAGGAATTGCAGCGCTGTGCGAATTCCTTGCCGACAAGATCGCCTGGCTCGATAGTGTGTGGGACACAGTGCACACGCTGATCCGGCCGATCGGCGGGGCGCTGCTCACGCTCGCCATCGTCGATCCCGCCGATCCCGCGACTCAAGCGATTGCCTTCATACTCGGCGGCGGCGGCGCGCTGCTGGCGCACAGTGGCAAGGCTGGCGCGCGCGCCGTGGTCAACACCAGCCCCGAGCCGTTCAGCAATGTGGCGGTTTCAACCGTTGAGGATGTGGCCACCGGCGGCCTGCTCTGGCTGGTTTATACCAATCCAGTAACCGCCGGGATTGTTGCCGTGGTGCTGGGCCTTTTTGCCGTGCTCCTGCTGGTCGTTGCCTGGCGGATCATCGGCGGACTGTTCCGCAAGACCGGCGCACTGCCGTCAATCGAACGCCGCGAACTCTAGCGACTCGCGCATTTCCGGGGATTCACCAGAAATTAACCTTTTCTGGTCAGAAGTCTTATGGTTAATCGGCGGCAAGACACTTTGCCAAAGAGTTAGTGCCAAAGTTTCGTATCCGGGTTTCGGGGCAACAGGGGACTACCCATGCGCGTGCTGTTGATTGAAGATGAGCCGACCACTGCAAGGGCGATTGAGCTCATGCTGACCACCGAAGGCTTCAACGTCTATTCGACCGATCTGGGCGAAGAAGGCTTGGACCTCGGCAAGCTGTATGATTACGACATCATCCTGCTTGATCTCAACCTGCCCGACATGCACGGCTACGACGTGCTGAAAAAGCTGCGCGTTTCCAAGGTGCAGACCCCCGTGCTAATCCTTTCGGGCATTTCCGAGATGGACAGCAAAGTGCGCAGCTTCGGCTTCGGCGCAGATGACTATGTCACCAAGCCGTTTCACCGCGAAGAGCTGGTCGCCCGCATCCATGCGGTTGTGCGCCGTTCCAAAGGCCATTCGCAATCAGTCATCCGCACCGGCAAGCTGACGGTCAATCTCGATGCCAAGACCGTCGAAGTCGACAGCGCCCGCGTTCACCTGACGGGCAAGGAATATGCCATGCTGGAGCTGCTCTCGCTCCGCAAGGGCACCACGCTCACCAAGGAAATGTTCCTCAACCACCTTTATGGCGGCATGGACGAACCCGAACTCAAGATCATCGACGTGTTTATCTGCAAGCTGCGCAAGAAGCTTAGCCACGCTTGCGGCGGCGCGAACTACATCGAAACCGTCTGGGGACGTGGCTATGTGCTGCGCGATCCGGAGGAAGTGGCGGAAGCTGCCTGAACCGAACCAACTTTCACCTCAGCGAGTGAACAGAGACGGCCTGCCCCTTGGGGCGGGCCGTTTTGTTTTGGGCGTCCTGAGTGATACTCAGGGGTTACCAATAACGATCCCGGGCGCAGCCATGAAGTCCTCCACCCGCATCCTGCTATGCCTTCTCGGTTTCATCATCGGCGCGATTGTCACTTATCTGGTCGTTGTCATCGGCACTATATTTGTCTGGGAGCTGATGGATGTGCATGATCAGGACGGCGGCGGGGCGATGGCACTCGGGCTGGTGATCGGCCCGGCCATCGCGCTGATTGGTGCATGTGTCGGCGCAATTCTGCTGCCAGCGTGGATTGGCAAGCGCATGGCGAACCGGCCTCCTCCGACGCGTGCCGAGGCCATTGCCGATCGGGGCAAGCTGATCATCGCCGGGGTGGGCCTGGTTGGCGGCTTTGTCGGCACCAAGTTCGTTGATTTCGGCATCTGGCTGGCCAGCCCGATCACTTTCGACAGCTACTGGAAAGCGTGGGCAGTCTCATGGCTGCCTTCGCTGGGTGTCTTGGCCGGCGCGCTGGGCTGCGGACTGCTGGCGCGCCGGGTGATCCGCAACGCTGGCGGTTGACCCTCCTGTCGCGCCCTGCCATCGGCCCGCACCATGTCCGCAAACAAACCCGGCGATCCGCTCACGCTCAACCGGCTCTATGGCCGCTCGGTGGGCAAGCCCTTGCGCAAGGGCCAGCAGGCGCTGGTCGATGATCTGCTGCCGCGCATCGCGGTGCCACTCGAAGGCCCGGTGACCGCCGAGCGATTGTTTGGCAGCGACCGCCCGCTGCATTTCGAGATCGGCTTTGGCGGCGGCGAGCATATGGCCGGGCGCGCCGACATATTGCCCGATCACGGTTTTATCGGGGCAGAGCCGTTTCTGAATGGCGTGGCGCAAGCACTGGTGCATGTTGATGGCGACAATGGGCAGCATCCGCCCATCGGCAATGTCCGCATCCACCATGGCGATGCGGTCGAAGTGCTCGCGCGCGTTCCCGATAGCGCGCTGTCGTTCGCCTATCTGCTCCACCCCGATCCCTGGCCCAAGGCGCGCCATGCCAAGCGGCGGATGATGAACGACGGCCCGGTGAGGCTGATCGCTGCCAAGCTGAAACCCGGTGGCGAGTTTCGCTTCGGCACAGATCATCCGGTTTACCTCCGCCATGCGCTGATGGTGATGCAGCGCTTCCGCGCCGAGTTCGAATGGCTGTGCGAGAAGCCCGCCGACTTCCTCAAGCGCCCCGGCGGCTGGCCAGAAACCCGCTATGAGGCCAAGGCCCGCGCGCAGGGACACGAGGTGTGGTACTTCCGCTACCGGCGGCGCTAGACAAGTCAGCCTATCGGCGGCAACCTGCACCCTCAGGCTTAGGGGAGTGAGGGAAATGGATCGACGCTGGTATTTCGCGGCGGGCGATTTCTTTGCCAGTCTGCTTGTCGGCGTTGTCGCCGCGCTTGTCGCCTGGCTGATTGTATCGCCGGGGTGGAACATGTGGGCGGCGATGGCCCTGATGATGCCGCTGGGCATGATTATCGGCCTGGTGCTGTTCTTCCCCATCGGCGCGCTGCTGGGGGCGCAAGAGGCGATGATCCCGGCGATGTACACCGGAATGTGGGCAGGCATGGTGGTTGGCATGATGGGCGCGATGATGCAGCTTTCGCTGAGTCACGCAGCACAGATGGGGGCCGCCTGCGGAATTGCCGAGATCCTTTTCCTGTGGGCCGCCAACACACTACTGCGCGGCAAGGTCCGCGAGCCGGGAGGCAGCTGACATGGCGGATGTCGTCACCCAGGCCAAATGGGACAAGCTGGCCCCGCGCTTCGACGGCATGGCCAGTCAGGGGGCAGAGCGGCGCTGGAAGCCGCACAAGCAGAAGCTGTTCAGCAATATGCAGGGCAAAATCCTGTTCATGGCGCTGGGCACCGGGCTCGATATTCCCGCCTTCCCGCCCGGACAGGATATCACGGCGATCGATATCAGCCCGAAGATGCTCGCCGAGGCGCAAAAGCGCATCTCCGCCTATGACGGGACCATCCGGGCCGAGGTCATGGACGTGCATGAAATGCCATATGACGAGGGCAGCTTCGATCAGGTGTTCACCTCCTGCACGTTCTGCTCGGTGCCGCATCCGGTGCAAGGACTAAAAGCGCTCTACCGCGTGCTGAAGCCCGGCGGCGAATTGTTCATGTTCGAACACACCGGCAGCCGGCTGCACCCGTTCCGCGCGATGATGGACCTGATGACCCGGCTCTCCGAAAGAGTCGGCCCCTCGATGAACCGCAACACGACCGGCAATGTGCGCGCGGCGGGGTTCCAGATCATCGAAGTGGAGAATGTCTTCCTCGACGTCGTCAAGACGATCAAGGCGATCAGGCCCGTCTAGCGCGGGAAAGCCCCGCTTGGGCGCACCGCGATAAATTCTATCTCGCGGATGCCGCGACTAATCTCTACTTATGTGATCGAGATTAATCGGAGTCGTCGGCCATGGACCTTGCAGGATTTGATCTGGCTGCCCTGCTTCCCTTCATTGCGGTCGGCTTCGCCGCGCAATTGGTCGATGGCGCCCTGGGCATGGCCTTCGGGGTGATTTGCAACACATTGCTGGTCGGCGTGCTTGGCGTGCCGCCTGCCCTGGCTTCGCAGCGGATCCATCTGGTCGAGTGTTTCACCACCGCAACCTCGGGGATCAGCCACCTGTTGCACGGCAACATCGACAAGCGGCTGTTCTTCAGGCTGCTGATTCCGGGCATCATTGGCGGCGTGCTAGGCGCCTATGTTTTGAGCTCGCTCGATGCGAGCGTAGTCAAGCCCTTCGTGCTGCTATATCTGAGCGGCATCGGAATTTATCTGCTTGTGCGCGGCATCTTCTATCCACCCAAGATCCGCGACGCGAAACTGATCTGGCCGCTGGGCCTGTTCGGCGGCTTTCTCGACGCAGCGGGCGGCGGCGGCTGGGGACCCGTTGTCACGTCCAACCTGCTGATTCAGGGCGCCGATCCGCGCAAGGTTGTCGGCACGGTAAATTCGGTCGAATTCTTCCTGACGATAACCGTCTCGGCCGCTTTCATCTATCACCTCGGCTGGGCCGATGTTGCGGGTGCGACGCTGGGTTTGCTGATCGGCGGCATCGCCGCCGCGCCGCTGGGCGCCTGGGCGGCCAAGCATTTCCCGGCCAAGCAAATGCTGATCATGGTCGGCGTGGTGTTGACGCTGACCAGCGCCTATGGCGTGTGGCGGGCCTGGGGCTGAGCGTTTCGCAACCGGGCATGATGCGCTAGACTCGCCGCATGGATAGCCAGCTTCTCGTCATCTGCCTGCTCACCGCGAGCATCAACCTCATCGGCACGCTGGCCTACGCTGCACGCATCGCCGGGATCCGCACCGGGCGCATTGCGCTGAGTTTTGCTCTGTTCAACCTGCTGGTGCTGGTCAGCCGCATGTCGAACAGCTTTCTCGGGCCGTTTCTGGCCAAGCGCGTCGAAAACGGCATTGCCACGGGCAGCGGCGCAGCGCTCGCCGATGATTTCCGAATGGTGCTCGCCAGCGCCAGCATTGCCGTGCTGGTCGGCATCTTGCTGGTGCCCAGCGGGCAGCGCATGTTTACCGCCGCCATCGGCTATTTCCAGAGAAACCGCTCGACCGCCCGCCTGATCCTGCGTTCGGCCAGCCCGGCGGGATTGGCTGCGGTGCGCCTTTCGCTCGCCCTGCCCTCGGCAGGGCACCTCAAGCGCCTCGCGCGTCCCAAGGCAGCCAGCTGGGGGATGCTGCTCGCCAATGTGCTGGCGCAGGCGCTGATCACCGTCGGCGTGCTCGCCTCGCTCTATGCCGGCTATCTCAATCCTGAATTCCGCGTGACAGCATCGCAGCTGTCTGCGGTGGTCAACGGCTTTGCCACGATCCTGCTATTCGCGTTGATCGATCCGCAGTTGTCAGTGATGACTGACGATGTGGTCGAAGGCCGGATGAGCGACGTGCACTTCAGGCAGGTGGTCGTCTGGGTTTCGTTCAGCCGGCTGGCAGGGACGCTGGCGGCACAGGTGTTCTTTCTGCCCGCCGCCGCCGCAATTGCCTGGGTCGCCAACTACGTTTGACTCAACCGCTCACCCGCAAATCCCCGCCGCCGCGAGCACCGCCAGCGTCAGCACATCGGGCGCAATCGCGGTCATTGGGGCGATCTGGACGGGCTTTTCCATGCCGATCAGCATCGGGCCGATCGTAGCATTACCCGCCAGTTCGCGCAGCAACTTGGCCGAAAGATTTGCCGATTGCAGCCCCGGCATCACCAGCACGTTGGCCGGCGCGGACAGGCGGCTGAACGGATAGTTTTTCATCACATTGGGATTGAGCGCGGCATCGGGCGCAAGCTCACCTTCGTATTCGAAGCCGACATCGCCCGCGGCGTCAAGAATCGCAATCGCCTCGCGGATCGGATCGAGCCACTTTCCCGAAGGGTTGCCGAAAGTCGAAAAGCTGAGGAAAGCAACACGCGGTTCATGCCCGAGGCGCCGCGCAACGGCGGCAGTCTGGATGGCTATCACGGCAAGATCTTCCGCGCTCGGCCGCTCATTTACCGTGGTATCGGCAAGGAACACGGTCGAATTTTTGGCAATCATCAGGTGGATGCCGAAAGGCACTTCGCCGGGCTTGGGGTCCAGTACTTCGCGCACTTCCTTCATGGTCTGCGCAAACGTGCGGGTCATGCCCGTGATCATCGCATCGCCCACGCCCAGCTTGAGCAGCGCGGAGGCGAAGATGTTGCGGTCCTGATTGACCATGCGATGCACGTCGCGCTCCATGAATCCGCGGCGTTGCAGGCGTTCGTATAGCTCGGCGACCATGGCATCGACATGCGGCGAAGTGGCCGAATTGTGGATTTCGTAACTTTCAGGATCAGCAACCCCAAGTTCGGCCATTTTATCGAGCACCGCCTGGGTGCGGCCGACCAGCACGGGCTCGCCATAGCCAAAATCGCGAAACTGGATCGCCGCACGCAGCACGATCTCGTTTTCCGCCTCGGCAAAAATTACCCGCTTGGGATTGGCTTTCACTCGCTCATAGACTTGCGTCAGCACCGAGGTGGTTGGGTTGAGCCGGGCCTTGAGGCTGTGGCGATAGGCGTCGAAATCCTCGATCGGTTTTTGCGCCACACCCGAATCCATCGCTGCCTTGGCAACGGCGGAAGAGACAACTTCCATCAGGCGCGGGTCGAACGGCGCAGGAATGATGTATTCGCGGCCGAACTGGTGGTTCTTGCCGTATGCCGCGGCGACTTCCTCGGGTACCTGTTCACGCGCCAGCTCGGCGATGGCCTTGGCGGCGGCGATCTTCATTTCCTCGTTGATCGCGGTCGCGCGCACATCGAGCGCGCCGCGGAAGATGAAGGGGAAGCCCAGCACGTTGTTGACCTGGTTGGGATAGTCGCTGCGGCCGGTGGCGACGATCGCATCTGGTCGCGCGGCCATGGCATCGGGCGGGGTGATTTCGGGATCGGGATTGGCCATGGCAAAGATGATCGGATTTTTGGCCATTGATTTCACCATGTCCTGCGTCATTGCACCCGCGACCGACAGGCCAAGGAAGATATCCGTACCAGCAACCGCTTCGGCCAGCGTGCGTTTGTCGGTTTCGGCGGCATGGGCAGACTTGAACTGGTCGACACCCTCGCGGCCCTTCCAGATCACGCCCTTGCTGTCGCACATGATGACATTTTCATGCCGAACGCCCATTGACTTGATCAGGCTGGTGCAGGCGATGGCCGAAGCCCCCGCGCCATTGACCACGACCTTGACGTCCTCGAATTTGCGCCCGGTGATATGGCAGGCATTGACCAGGCCCGCAGCGGCGATGATGGCGGTGCCGTGCTGGTCGTCGTGCATGACGGGGATCTTCATGCGTTCGCGCAGGGTCTGTTCGATAACAAAGCATTCGGGGGCCTTGATGTCCTCAAGGTTGATGCCGCCGAAGCTCGGCTCCATCATCGCGATCGCCTCAATCAGCGCATCGGTGTCTTCACTGTCGAGCTCGATATCGATCGAATCGACATCGGCAAAGCGCTTGAACAGCACTGCCTTGCCTTCCATCACCGGCTTTGATGCCAGCGCACCGAGATTGCCCATGCCCAGGATCGCGGTGCCGTTGGAGATCACCGCAACCAGATTGCCCTTGGCGGTATAATCATAGGCAGTGGCGGGATCGTCATAGATCGCCTGCACCGGCACGGCGACACCCGGCGAATAGGCCAGGCTGAGATCGCGCTGGGTCGCCATCGGCTTTGAGGCGATGATCTCGATTTTGCCGGGCCGGATCGTCTTGTGATAAAACAGCGCCTCGCGGTCAGTGAAACTCACGTTGCTCTCATTGATGCGGCTATCGTCGGACAAGGTCGTTCTCCCCGGATTCACCCGCGCCCTAACCAATGTCGGCGCGCCGCGATAGGGGGAAGTGGAGGCGAACTTAATCCGTTCCAGCGCTTGCCTGCGAATGGCTACCCGCCTTCTGCGGCAACAGGAAGATCAGCGCGACGATGGCAGCAGCCAGCACGGCTGAGGCAACCGGCCGGCTGAAATCGAGCCCGCCATGGTCTAGCGGTTTGTCGAGAAAATCACCGAC
>JANLSP010000417.1:0-4919 GCA_031362485.1 Novosphingobium sp. | reverse complement strand
GGTCTGCCCCGCCGCCCGACCAGATGTCCGCCCTTGCGCTTCACCGGTTGCGGGCGCCCGCGCGGCTCGATCCGGCCGCCGCCTTCCTCAAGCTCGAATTTCAGCGCGCCGGTCAGCGCATTGGCTTCGGCCAGCCGCAGTCGCAGCCTGTCACCCACTGCATAGCTGGTGCCACTGTGCTCGCCGGCAAGCACCTGCGCCTTCTCGTCATAGTGAAAGCGTTCGTCGCCAAGCGTTGAAACCGGCACAAGTCCGTCACCGCCAAGGCCGATGATGGTGGCGAAGAACCCGAATTTCAGCACGCCGGTGATCCGGCAATCGAACACCTCGCTCACCCGGACCGACAGCCAGGCGGCGACATAGCGATCGATCGTGTCGCGCTCGGCGGCCATGGCGCGGCGCTCGGCGGCGCTGATCGCTTCGCTGACCTTGCCGAGATCGTCACGGTCGCGATCAGAGAGCCCGCTGGTGGGCTTGAGGTCACCCTTCGGCGCAGGCTGTTCAAGCCCGAAAGCATCGACCAGCCCGCGGTGGACCAGCAAGTCAGCATAACGGCGGATCGGCGAGGTGAAATGCGCGTAGCTGCCCAGCGCGAGGCCGAAGTGCCCGGCATTTTTCGGGCCGTAATAGGCCTGCGTCTGGCTGCGCAGAACCGCCTCCATAATCAGTGCTTTTTCAGTATCATCGGCCACATCTTTCAGCATGCGGTTGAATAATCCAGGGGAAATCACCTGCCCCAGCGCCAGCTTCATATCGAAGGTGCTGAGGTAGTCCTTAAGCGTCATCAGCTTTTCACGGCTCGGTGGCTCGTGGATGCGATAGACCACCGGGGAGGCCTTGTTCTCCAGCGCCTTGGCCGCCGCGACATTGGCGGCGATCATGAAGTCTTCGACCACGCGGTGCGAATCGAGGCTTTTCCTGAGCGCGATTTCGGCGATGCGGCCCTGCTCGTCGAGGACCACGCGGCGTTCGGGTAATTCCAGCGCCAGCGGATCGCGGTCATTGCGCGCCTTGGTGAACGCGCGCCAGCAGGCCCACAGGTTCTGGAGGCTTGTCCCCGCATCGCCGGCATCAATCCGCGTCTGCGCATCCTCATAAGCAATAACTTCGGCAATCCGCACCACGGCGCGGGTGAATCGCCATTCAGTGACCCGCCCGCCCGAATCGATGCGCAAGTGGCAGGCCATCGCCGCGCGGTCCTTGCCGGCGCTGAGCGAGCACACATTGCTGCTCAGCACATGCGGCAGCATCGGCACGACGCGGTCGGGGAAATAGACCGAATTGCCGCGCACCCGTGCCTCGCGGTCAACCGCGCCGCCCGGACGCACGTAGAACGAGACATCGGCGATTGCGACCACCGCGCGGAAACCGCCCTCGCCGTCGGGCTCGGCCCAGATCGCGTCGTCATGGTCGCGCGCGTCAGCGGGATCGATGGCGACGATAGGCAGGTGGCGCAAATCTTCGCGCTTCTCTGCGCTCAGCGGCAACTTCGCCGCCAGTTCCGCCTCGGCCAGCGCTTCCTCGGTGAACACGTTGGGAATGCCGTGCTTGTGAATGGCGATCAGGCTGAAAGCGCGAGGGGCCAGCGGATCGCCGAGCACCTCGGTCACCTTGACCCCGGCACGCGGCGAACGTCCGGCCGGCTCGGCGAGCACGAGATTGCCCGACACCGCGCCGCCCAGATCGGTGATCGCGGTGCTGCTGCGCACCCGCTTGTCGACCGGGGCTAGCCACGGCTTGCCCGCTCCGTCAAACTCGACCACGCCCAAAAGCTGCTCCTCGCGCGCGGGCAGCTTCTTCATTGGGTGCGCCAGCCAGCCCTTCCCGGCTTCCTCGGTGCGCGCCAGCACCCGGTCGCCGACTTTCAGCGCCGATTGTTTGCCGCGCTCGATCAGACGCAGGCGCGGCGGCGGCGTGGCATCGTCGGGCTGCCAATTGTCCGGAATGGCGATCGCCTCGCCATCCTCGATGCTGGCAACGCGCAGCACAGTGACGCGCGGCACCCCGCCCATGCGGTGAAACGCAGTCTTCTTGCCGTCGATCAGGCCCTCTTCGGCCATATCCTTGAGCAGGGCCTTGAGCGCAATTTTCTCGTGACCCTGCAGCCCGAAGTGCCGCGCGATCTCGCGCTTGCCCGCAGGCGTCGGCGAGGACGCGATGAAGTCAACGATCTGCTTGGATGTCGGCAGGCCGGGGGCGGGGATAAGGCGATTGGGCATCGGTCTGCTCTAACCGGTTTGACTGGGGTGTCACGCACGGAACTTTTTAGCCGGACTGCCGCTTATAGCCGGATGGATACTATGCAGCTCTTGCCGGACGCAGGCGGGATATTCGATTGGGCCCGCGTTCGGATACCTTTAACTTACCTGTGGGGGCATCGCCGCCGGCCGGATCTGAACAGCGCTGCGCGCTTCACCGAGTTGGTCCAACTGCGCAAACTGCTCGACCGCGATCCGCAGATTCCTCTGTATCTCGATAAGTTACGCGCCAAGGACCGCGCAAGTGCCGTGCTTGGGGAAGACTGGTGCGTACCAACGATCTGGCGCGGATCACGCCTGCCCGATGTGCCCCCATCCCCACTGCCCTTGATGGTCAAGGCCCGCCATGGTTGCAACCAGTACGCGGCCTTTGGCGCGGGTGATGATTGGGAGGAGCTTGGCCGACGCAGCGGCAGATGGACAAAGCGCCCCTATGGTGGCTGGCTCGACGAATGGGGTTACCGCGACGTTCCGCGCGGACTGCTCGCCGAGCCACTGCTTGGCGGCGACCCGCGGCAGCTTCCGGCAGACTACAAGATTTACGTGTTTGGTGGCACAGCAACTCACGTCCAGGTGCATCTCAATCGGGCTTATCGGCATCGCTGGGTGATGTACGATCGCGGATGGTCAAAGCTGGTTCCGCGGCAAATCGAGAGCTCCGCAAAACCCCGCTCGCTTGGTGCAATGCTGGATGCGGCCGAACAGATGGCGATTGGATTTTCATTTGTGCGGGTAGATTTCTACGAAATCGCAGGTCGTCCGCTGTTCGGCGAGTTCTGCTTCTATCCTGGTTCGGGGCTCGATCCGTTTGCGGCTGACTGGATCGATTTCGAGTTCGGCTCGTTGTGGCGCAAGGCGTTGCTCGGTCACGGCCTGTTCAGCGCTGCTGCGGCCAACACTTTGAACGCTGCGCCGATTGCCATGACCGTGCCTGCCAGTTAAGTTGCGTCTAGAAACTAAATTTACAAAAGGATGTACCCGTGTTCGGCAAGATAACCCTGGCGGCTCTGCTCGCGACCAGCTGCGCCGTTTCCGCCTCGGCCCGCGAGCTGCCGGTCGATCGCTTCATCAGACCGATTCGCGCCGATGCCCCCGATGCGGCAACGATCACGGCCATCTGCGACCGCCAGATCGCAGAAATCGAGCGCCGCCAGCGCGAGCTGGAGGCCGAGCGCGGCCCGGCCAGCATTTCGCGCACGCTGCAGCGCTTCGACGATATCGCCAACCTGCTGTGGGCAGGAGGGGCCGAAGCAATTCTCTACCGCCAGGTTATGGCCGACGAACCACGGCGCAAGGCCGGCAGCGAATGCGAAACCCGCATGGACACCGTCGGCAACCGGATCGGCCTTTCACGCCCGATTTTTGACCGGCTGAAGGCAATCCCCACCGGCAAGGCGGATGCCACCACAAGGCTGTATCTCAAGCGGACGCTCGCCGATTTCGAGCGCGCGGGCATCGCAAGCGAGCCGGCCAAACGCGCACAGATTCAGGCGCTTCGGGACGAGCTGGCGATAGCTACCGCACAGTTCGACACGAACATCGCCAATGGCCGCAAAACCGTGACCGCCGATCCGGCCGAACTCGAGGGACTGCCCGCCGACTATATCGCTGCCCACAAGCCCGGCGCGGACGGCAAAGTGACCATCTCGACCGACAATCCCGATCTCACTCCGGTGATGGCCTATGCCAAAAGTGACGCGCTGCGACGGCGGCTGCTGCTGGCTGACCTCACGCGCGCCTATCCGGAAAACGATGTGCCCTTGCGGCGCATGCTGGATCTGCGCGCGCAGATCGCAGGCCTGCTGGGCCGCCCCAGTCATGCTGCCGTGACGCTGGAAGACAAGATGCTGGATACCCCGGCCAAGGTTGAACAGCTGATGGCAGAAATGGCCGAAGCCGCGCGGCCGGCGGCGGTACGCGACTATGCCAAGAAGCTGGCCGTGCTCAGGACCATGCGGCCGGATGCCACCAGCATCGACCCCTGGGCCAATGGCTGGCTGGGCCAGCAGGTCCAGAAGTCACTTTATTCCTATGATCGCCAGGAAGCGCGCAAATACTTTGCCTACAACAATGTCCGCGATGGCATCCTCAAGTTATCGCAGGATCTGTTCGGCGTGCAGTTCCGCCGATGGAACACGCCGGTATGGGATAGGTCGGTCGAAGCCTACGAAGTCGTCGATGGCGGCAAGGTGATCGGCCGGTTCTATCTCGATTCGCACCCGCGACCGGGCAAATACAGCCACGGCAACCATGTGACGCTACGCAAGGGCATTGCCGGCCGCGCGCTGCCCGTGTCTGTGCTGGTGATGAACCTGCCTGCAGGCGACCATACGACCGGGCTGATGGAACACAGCGAGGTGACCACGTTTCTGCACGAGTTCGGCCATCTGTTGCATGCCATGTTCAGCCCGGCGCAGCGCTGGGCCGGCTTGGGCGGCGTCGCCACTGAACGGGATTTCGTCGAGGCCCCTTCGCAAATGCTCGAGGAATGGGTCTATGACTATGACACCCTCAAGCGCTTTGCCCGCGATGCCCAGGGCAATCCGATCCCGCGTGAGCTGGTCGAAAAGATGAACGCCGCGCGCTATTTCAACAGCGGGATGGTGGATATGCGTCAGCTCGGCCTGTCCAACATCTCGTTGCGGCTGCATCAGGCCCCCG
>JANLSP010000415.1:0-1749 GCA_031362485.1 Novosphingobium sp. | reverse complement strand
TGTCGCTCAGCTGCTATGCCCAGCGGCGCAGTTCGCAGGCGATCGAGGTTGAGCGCGCGAGGGAGCCGGAGTTGTTCGCCGCGCTGCTGGCCTGGCTGGACGGGTCCGGGCCGCCAGCACTGCCCGCGCTCGATATAATCCGCAAACTGCACTTCTGGTCACAGGGACTGCTTATTTCGCCCGACGAACTCAAGGCCGTTCCGCGCGGGGCGAAGCCCGCTATCGGCGATGGGCACCAGCTCGCCAGCGCGCTGTGCCCACAAGTCGCGGACCTGCTGCGCGGAGGCCCCGGGCTGCCGGCGTTGCCCTTCGCGCCGGACCCCGATCTGGCCGAGGCGGGCTATTGCAGTGTGCCGCCTTTGCTGGCGCCGAAAGATCTGGCGGCCATGAGCGTGTTCTATGCCACGCTGAGCGCTGGCGACTGGCTGAATGCGGGCACCGGAAAAGACACCGGTCAGCGCGGCTTTCAAAACGATCCGGTTGCGCGCCGGGTGCACTACGCGTTGACCCCCTATTTTGCCGCGATGTTCGGGCAGGATATCAAGCCGAGCTACGCCTATGCGCAGGAATATTGCCGCTCCGCGGCGTTGCCGCGCCACACCGACCGCATGCAGTGCGAATTCACGTTCAGCCTGTATGTCGATTACCAACCTGAACCGGCGAGCGAATTGTGCCCCTGGCCACTGATCGTGCATGCCCCCGGCGGCGACGTCGCGATCAACCAGCCCAGAGGCGGCGGAGTGGTTGTCCGCGGCCGGACCCTGCCGCACAGCCGCCCGCCTCTGCCACCGGGGCACAGCGCCATGATGGTTTTACTGCATTATGTTGATGCAGCCTTTTCGGGCTCGCTGGATTAGATCGAGTCACCGCAAATCTGAACCCTTGGGTTTCCTAAAGCCCCAAATCCAAGATCTTCCCGTCAAAATTCCCGCCCAGCTTGTGCTGCGCCTGCGCCAGCTTATCCTGCGGCACGCCAGCCAGATAGCCATCCAGGATCCGCTGGTAATTGCTCACCAGCCCTTCCACATCCCTTGACAGACGCATGAATTCGAAGCCCTTGGCATGCATGCCTTTCTGCTGGATCGGGATGTTCGAATAGTCCTGCCGGGGGATCGGCGGGAATTCCTGGCTGTCAAAGGGCAGGACAGTCGGTTCCATCACCGGCTCGGGCTCTTCGCCCTCGGGGTAAGTGGTCAGTGACCAGATTTCGAAAAAGCAGCTTTCGGGCCCCAGAGGGCGGATGCGGTAGGCCGAGAAGCTGCTGAAATAAGGCAGGAAGAAAAAGTGCGGGAAGAGGAATTCGACCGCGTTGATCGGGTGGCTGACCGCGACTGCATTGAGATCGGGGACTTTCTCGCCTTTGGCCTGCAGCTGCTTGCTGATCTGGTCCTGGACAACGCCGAGCCAGGTGAACAGCGCCATGTTCGGGTCTTCGGGGAATTCCACGCCGAGATTATCGACATCGACCAGCGTCTTGGCGATATCCACTTCCTTGGCGTGGATCATCCCCGCCATGCCTTCGTTGAGCAGCTCCATCGAGCGGATCTGGATGTCGACGTTTTCGCGCAGGGTCTTTGAATTGTCGGCCATCTGTACCATCGGCCCGCGTTCCTTGGTGTACATCCCGTCATAGAGCACCGGCGCGGCCTGTTGCAGCTGGGGGTGGGTCTGCATCACGTGCAGACCTTCCATGAAGGCCTCCATCGCCACTTTCCAGTTGGCGGGCAGCACCGTGCCGTAACACCATTC
>JANLSP010000389.1:0-5245 GCA_031362485.1 Novosphingobium sp. | reverse complement strand
GGTGGAGTAAGAGCACTGGCGGAATGCCAATCGTCGCCCTTTGCGCAACATCGTTGCGGGCCTCGATTCTATCCTTAGTCAAGGTCGCGGCAGCATCGCCCCGCAGAAAAATTTTTTCACAGATTCACTTTGACTCTTGCGCGAGTGACAAGTGGCGCAAGTCCCGCGCGTCGCTGCGTTGCAGCATGCCCCGCCTGCCGCAGTTATGCCCATCGCAATGGTCAACCGGCGATTTACCCTCTTGCGTCCGAATCAGGATAAGGCACTATCGATAGTGGTCCAGCTTTCGGGGGGCCTCTATACCTAGTTTCAACTTCAGGTGGCGCACAGCGCGTCACCGATGCGGATTCGGTTCGGAGGATGCTGGTGGCACCAATGGACCGGCGAGAACAAACCGGGGATAAATATTTCCGTTTGCACCGTCAATTGTGTTAGTCTGGGCGCTTGCGCGTCGAATCAGTGGATGTGGTCGGAAGAGGGCGAAGTGGCTTTCTTGTCGCCGGAAATTTTAGGGGCTGTCGGGTGGATTTCAGAAGTGGTGGAGAGCCGGAACTTCCGGCGCTGGAGGCAGATGTGAACGAAGCAGTGGTGACGGTAAGCGCCCCACGCCCGTTAGCAAAGGAGGCGGGCGCTGGCCCGGCAATGGCGATGGCAGACAAGAGTGATGCTGGCAGCGAAGCCCTGGTAGCGCAGCTAGGCGCCGAAGCGCTGGCGGGCGCGGCTAAAGCCGTGTCAGTCAATCACGAGGATTCCAAGTCCGTCCAGCCGCGCCGTTTCACCATTGTGACAGATGCGGCGCGCGATGCGCTGCTCACCCTGTTCGGCAGGGACACGCTCGACGACCGCTACCTGCTGCCCGGCGAGACCTATCAGGATCTGTTTGCCCGCGTTGCGGATGCCTATGCCGACGACCAGGACCACGCCCAGCGGCTCTATGACTATATTTCGCGGCTGTGGTTCATGCCGGCGACGCCAGTGCTGTCGAACGGCGGTACCGGACGCGGCTTGCCAATCAGCTGCTATCTCAATTCGGTCGACGATAGCCTCGAAGGCATCGTCAACACCTGGAACGAAAACGTCTGGCTTGCCAGCCGCGGCGGCGGCATCGGAACCTATTGGGGCCAGGTACGCGGTATTGGCGAGCCGGTTGGCCTCAACGGCAAGACCAGCGGTATCATTCCGTTCGTGCGGGTGATGGACAGCCTGACGCTGGCGATTTCGCAAGGTTCGCTGCGGCGCGGCTCGGCCGCCTGCTATCTCGATGTCTCGCACCCCGAGATTGAGGAATTCCTCGAAATCCGCAAACCTTCGGGCGATTTCAACCGCAAGGCGCTCAATCTGCATCACGGCGTGCTGCTGACCGACGATTTCATGGAAGCCGTGGCGGCGGGCAGCGAGTTTCACTTGCGCAGCCCCAAGGACGGCTCGGTGCGCGCCACTGTCGATGCGCGCTCGCTGTTCCAGAAGCTGGTCGAGACGCGGCTGGCGACTGGCGAGCCTTACATCGTGTTTTCCGACACCGTGAACCGGATGATGCCAAAGCATCACCGCGATCTGGGGCTCAAGGTTTCCACCTCGAACCTGTGCAGCGAAATCACCCTGCCGACGGGCCGTGACCACCTCGGCAATGATCGCACCGCGGTCTGCTGCCTCTCCAGTCTCAATCTGGAAGTCTGGGACGAATGGCACGATGACAAGATGTTCATCGAGGATGTCATGCGCTTTCTCGACAATGTTTTGCAGGACTATATCGACCGAGCCCCGCCCGAGATGGCGCGCGCCAAATACAGCGCCAGCCGCGAGCGTTCTGTCGGCATGGGGGTGATGGGCTTCCACTCCTTCCTGCAGATGAAGGGCATCGGCTTCGAGAGCGCCATGGCCAAGGCGTGGAACCTCAAGATGTTCAAACACGTCGCGGCCAAGGCCGACGAGGCCTCGATGCTGCTCGCCGAAGAGCGTGGCGCCTGCCCCGATGCCGCCGACATGGGCGTGATGCAGCGCTTCTCCTGCAAGATGGCAATCGCGCCGACCGCGTCGATCAGCATTATCTGCGGCGGCACCAGCGCCTGCATCGAGCCGATCCCTGCCAACATCTATACCCACAAGACCCTGTCAGGCAGCTTCGTGGTGAAGAACCCCTATCTCGAAAAGCTGCTGCAATCGAAGAGCAAGGATTCGAACAACGTCTGGAACACGATCCTCGAACACGGCGGATCGGTCCAGCACCTCGATTTCCTCTCGCCAGAGGAAAAGGCGGTTTACAAGACCAGCTTTGAGATCGACCAGCGCTGGCTGCTGGAATTTGCCGCAGACCGCACGCCGTTCATCGATCAGGCGCAGAGCCTCAACCTCTATATTCCTGCCGATGTCGAGAAGTGGGATCTGATGCAGTTGCATTTCCAGGCCTGGGAAAAGGGCATCAAGTCGCTCTATTACCTGCGCTCGAAATCGGTCCAGCGCGCCGGCTTTGCGGGCGGCGTCGAGGTGGACAACACTGCCGAGCCGGCAATCATCGAACTCGCCGCACAGACAGATTACGAGGAATGCCTGGCTTGCCAGTGACATTGCAAGGCAGGCGCAAAAATGCGGGCGTGCTGGAAAGGCGGAATGATTATGGCCGAAAGCAGGTCCGGATTGGCAAATGGCCCTGCTCTCGAAATGAGAACAGGGCCAATCTGCGCGGCTGTGAATCGAGCGCTTAAGCGATCACATCTCGTCTTCGGACGCATAGGCGTTGGCACCGCTGGACGACAGGCGAACCTGGTTGCCCTCGATGTCGGACACCTGGCTCAGCGACAGATAGTGATGGTGCCCGGCGTGCGCTCCGACTCCGCTGTCGGACTTGGTCAGTTTGATCCGGTCGCCATCGACTTCGTCCACCGTGCCGACATGCGCACCATCGGCTCCGATGACTTCCATGTGTTCGGTGATCTGGCTGGCCAGACGGGCCGTGCGGTCTTCGCCGGCATCGTTGTCGGATTGGCTGCCCATGGCGAAGTCCTGGCCCTGCTGCTGCTTACCGCTTGCGGCATCGCTATTTGCGGCCTGATTCTGGCTCGGCTGCTGTTGGTTATCGGTCATGGTCGGTATCCTTTGCTGGTGGCTGGCCCCGGCAAGACTGTGCGTGGGAGCCATGGGTCTAGCAAATCGCCTCAACCGGCTTGTGTTCCCGCGTCCCGCCTGGCTCGAAGCGAAATGGTACTGAAACGCGGCGGTCTGACCTGCCTTGTCGGCAGAGCGCATTGCGCGGCGCGATGAGCGAGCCCTCCGCCCGCCGCGTCGTCACCGGCCTTAACGCCGAAGGGCGCAGCTGTGTGCTGATCGATGGCGATGTTCCGGACTTCGCGACCCGCGGGCTGGCACTGGTCTGGGCCACCCGGGCCACACCCGCTGACAATTCCGGCAGCGCCGATCCGGTCTCGCCCTACGAGATCGAGATGCTGCATATGCCGGGCTCCAACTTCGCGATCTGCACCTTCAGCCCCGGCGCCCCGGCCTATATGCATGCCACCGACACGATCGATTATCTCGTCATCATATCGGGCGAGGTGACGCTGGTGCTGGAAGACGGCGAGGCGCGGCTTGGCCCGGGCGATCTGGTGGTCGATCGCGGCGTGATGCACGCCTGGCGCAATGATTCAGGCGCGCCGTGCGTGGCCGCGGTGGTCAACCTCCCGGCGCATCCGGTTGGCGAAGGGCGCACGATATGAGCGCGCCGCGCCGCATAATCGCCGCCGCCGGGCCGGACGGGAAAAGCTGCGTTGTCTCCGACGAGGCAATCCCGCTGAGCGCCAGTCCCCAGCCGATGGCCGTGATCAACATCTGGAACGGCGCCGCCGGCCGGGTTGACAACGCCGCGCCTTTCGCGGGCGGCTTCGCGCCGTTCGGCATGCACCTGCTGACCGATCCGGTCTATAGCGTGATGATTGCCGAATTTGGCCCGGGGCTGGGCAAGGACGATCCCGGCATGCATTTCACCGACACCGCCGATCATTTCTGTGTGACCGAAGGCGAGGTGGTGCTGGTGCTTGAGAGCGGCGACGTGGTGATGCGCGCAGGCGACATCGGCGTGCTGCGCGGCGCGGTGCACGGCTGGCGCAACGACAGCGGCGCCGTGGCCCGTATGCTGACATTCGTGCTGCCCGCCGAAAAGCTGGATCGCTGAGCCTTGACCGAAACCCTGATCCTCCATGGCATGGGCAGCCCGAACGTCACCAAGGTGGTGATCATGCTCGAGGAATGCGGGCTGGATTACGAGCTGCGCCATGTCGCGGTGTTCGGGCAGGAGCAGTTCTCGCCCGCCTTCCTCGCGCTCAATCCGCTGGGCAAGGTGCCGGTGCTGGAAGATCCGCGGCTGGGCATTCCACTCGCCGAATCGGGCGCGATCCTGCACTGGCTCGCCGAGCGTGAGGGCAAGTTCCTGCCCGCCTCCCAGCCCCAGCGCGCCGAAGTCATGCAATGGCTGATGGTGCAGATGGCCAACATCGGGCCGATGCTGGGCCAGGTGAATCATTTCCGGCTGGTGATGAAAAGCGGCACGCATCCCTATGCCGAACAGCGCTATGCCGCCGCCGCCGCAAAGCTCTACCGCCTGCTCGATGAGCGCCTGAGCACGCGCCAATGGATCGCGGGCGGGGATTATTCGATTGCCGACATGGCAACCCAGCCCTGGGCGAACTATCTTGAGGCTCACGGTTTCGATTCTGCCGCGCATCCCCATCTGACAAGGTGGCGCGCCGAGGTCGCGGCCCGCCCGGCGGTGCAGCGCGCACTGGCCCGGGCGCATGAAGGCTTCTTCCAGGCCGCCGAGCAGACCCGCAAGGCGGCATCGAACGAAGACCTCGACAAGTTTTTCGGGCGCACAGACGCCGTGCCGCCCACCGATTTTTCTCCCGTCAGGGACATGTAGAAAGCGAAGCCAATGCCCCTTCTCGAAGCCCGCAAGACCTACAAGCCCTTCGAATATCCCTGGGCCTATGATTTCTGGAAGCGCCAGCAGCAGATCCACTGGATGCCCGAGGAAGTGCCTCTGGGCGAGGATTGCCGCGACTGGGCGCAGAACATCTCGGAGCACGAGCGCAATCTGCTCACCCAGATTTTCCGCTTCTTCACCCAGGCCGATATCGAGGTGCAGAACTGCTATCACGAGCAGTACGGGCGCGTCTTCAAGCCGACCGAGATCAAGATGATGCTGGCCGCCTTCTCCAATATGGAGACGGTGCATATCGCCGCCTATAGCCACCTG
>JANLSP010000265.1:0-3895 GCA_031362485.1 Novosphingobium sp. | reverse complement strand
ACGCTCCCCCCCCCCCGGCCCCTCCCCGGTGGGGAGGAGGGAAGTGCGGGTGTCTTTAGACATCAATGACGGGCTAAAATTCTGAAACATTCAAAGGTGCTTCCTCGCTAAATCCGCGAGTTGCTCAGTTGCTTCTTTGCTTAGGCGCAGTGTTTGAGAGACCTCACCCGGAATCATTCGGTCCTTTGAGCCTACAGTATTAATTTGAATGAACTTCTCACCATCTTGCCCCTGGATCGAAAAACCCCCGACGGTCTCAGAGTGCCGAGCATTTGCTTTGAGCTCGAGTTCGTCAAATTTTCGAATGATCGCCATTCTAGTTCCCCAGCATCTCCAAAAACCGCGCAAACAGGTAAAACGAATCCATCGGTCCCGGCGATGCCTCAGGATGATACTGCACCCCAAACGCCCGCTTGCCCTTCACCGCGATGCCGCAGTTCGAGCCATCGAACAGCGAGACATGCGTTTCCACCAGGCTGTCCGGCAGCGCGGTGTTGTCCACCGCAAAGCCATGGTTCATTGAGGTAATCTCGACCACTCCATCTTCCAGCCTTTTCACCGGGTGGTTTGCGCCGCGGTGGCCCTGATGCATCTTGGTGGTCGCCGCGCCCGCCGCGAGGCCCAGCATCTGGTGGCCCAGGCAAATGCCGAAGATCGGCATGTCGCGCTCGAGCAGCCCCTGGATCACCGGCACGGCATAGGCCCCCGTCGCGGCGGGATCGCCAGGGCCGTTTGACAAGAACACGCCAACCGGCTCCAGCGCCAATATCGCTTCCAGCGTGGTCTGCGCGGGCACCACTGTCACCCGCGCGCCGGCCTGCACCAAGCTTCGGAAGATGTTGTCCTTTGCGCCGTAATCTATCGCCACCACATGCGGCCTGTCGTTGCGGGGAGACCGCGCATAACCCTTCCCCAGCGACCACACGCCGCCTTCCCAGGTTTCATCCGCATGGCGCGAAACCACTCGCGCCAGATCCATGCCTTCGAGCCCCGGCCACTCGCCTGCGCGCTTGATCAGCGCGGGAATGTCAAACTTGCCGGCAGGATCGTGGGCGATGACCGCGTTCGGCGCGCCGCTCATGCGGATGCGGCGGGTCAACGCGCGCGTGTCGATGCCGGAAAGCCCGATTTTGCCTTTGGCCGCCAGCCATTCCTCGAAGCGGCCGCGCGAGCGGAAGCTGGAGGGTTCGGTGACCGCCTCGCGCACGATGCAGCCCACCGCGCCTTCGACTTGGCTTTCCATATCCTCGTCATTGACGCCAACATTGCCGATGTGGGGAAAAGTGAAAGTGACGATCTGCGCGGCGTAACTGGGATCGGTCATCACCTCCTGATAGCCGGTCATCGCGGTGTTGAAGCAGACCTCGCCGACAGCATTGCCAGTGGCGCCGAAGCCGTGGCCCCAGACCGCGCTGCCATCGGCAAGCACCAATACGCCCGTGGCGCCCTTGGGGGGGGACGCGTGCGAAGAGGCGGGGTCGGCCATAGGTGGCGCTCCGTAAACTGGATTTTGGCGATGGTGCTAAGAGTTGGCCGCTATACCCCGAGTGCTGCACCGTCAACCTAGGATTCAGCCAGAACCCCGGCTAGATGAGGCTGCATCGTTCAAATCCACAGGAATCACCAGCAATGCTTCGCGACAAGATCAAATCCGCGCAGGTTTCAGCGATGAAGGCGGGCGACAAGCCCCGCCTGGGCGCAGTGCGTCTGATTCTCGCCAAGCTGAAAGACAAGGACATCGAACTGCGCACCGCTTCACAAGTGCCCGATGACGATGTGCTGGTCGTCGACGTGCTGCAGAAGATGGCCAAACAGCGCCGCGAATCGATTGCCATGTTTGAAACCGGCGGCCGGCAGGAACTGGCCGATGCCGAGAAGGCCGAGCTCGCGGTGATTGATGAGTTTCTGCCGCAGCAGATGGACGACGCAGCAACTTCGGCGGCGATCGAAGCGATCAAGGCCGAGCTTGGCGCATCGAGCGTCAAGGACATGGGCAAGGTCATGGCCGAGTTGAAGGCGCGCCATGGGACCGAGCTGGATATGAGCAAGGCCAGCGGGCTGGTGAAAGCCGCGCTGGCCTGACCCTACCTCGCTAGGCCGATTTGGGCATCACCGAGCAATGCTCGTTGATGATGGTCCAGGTGCCTGCAGCGTCCCTCTGAAAAACATCGGTGCAGCGCACTTGACCGTTATTTTCCGGTTTCGCCTTGCTGGTGCCGTTCCACACGCCCGACACGACGAACGTGTCGGCATCGAGCAACTGGATCTTGCGGGAAATTTGCTCCTCGCCGTCGATCTGCGCCGCAGCGAAGGCGTCCTGTGCCTTGTCAAACGTCGCGCGATCGGCTTCCAGGGGGCCATACGCATAGTCGAACGCCACCACGTCAGGCGCATAGAGCCCCTTGATCACGGCCGCGTCCTTGGATTCCCAGCCTTTGACCATCGCGTCCGCCAGCTTCGCGGCATCGGCTTCCGTTATGGCAGCAGCGGCAGGTGTTTCGGCCTTCTGGCAAGCGCCCAGCATCAAGCAGGCGGCAGCGGCTACAGGCATCCATTTCAGCATTATCGCTCTCCCCGTCGAGACCTTCACAACCCCTGTTGTCCGGGCCCGAGCGGAGGCTATCCAGCGGTTCGCTGGCAGTAAAGCGAATTTGCCGGAAGCCTACCAATCGCCGCCAAGAACAGGCATAAGCCGGTCATGTCGCTTTCTCCCGCCTTCCTTGACGAACTGCGCGCACGCGTAACGCTATCCGGCGTCATCTCGCGCACCACGCGGCTGACCAAGGCGGGGCATGAATTCAAGGCCTGCTGCCCGTTTCACAACGAGAAATCGCCCAGCTTCACTGTCAACGACGCCAAGGGTTTTTACCACTGCTTCGGCTGCGGCGCTCATGGCGATGTGATTCGCTGGATGACCGACCAGCGCGGGCTGTCGTTCATGGATGCGGTGAAAGAGCTGGCCTCCGAGGCGGGGATGGAAGTACCTGCGCCAGATCCGCGAGCGGCACAGGCGGCGGAACAGCGCGATTCGCTGCACGATGTGATGGCGGCGGCGCAGGTGTGGTTCGTCGAGCGGCTGGCCTCCGACGAAGGCGCAAAAGCGCGCGCCTATCTCGCGACTCGCGGCTTCGATGGGCACACTATCGAGCGCTTCGGCTTCGGATACGCCCCCGAGGGACGCCAGGCGCTGAAGGCAGAGCTCAGCCAGTTCCCTGAGGCGATGCTTATCGAAGCCGGCCTCCGCATCGCGGTGGAGGATAAGGAGCCCTATGACCGCTTCCGTGGCCGGCTGATGCTGCCGATCGAGGATGCGCGCGGGCGGGTGATTGCTTTTGGCGGGCGCATTCTGGATGCGCAGAAAGCGGATGCGCCCAAGTATCTGAATTCGCCTGACACGCCGCTGTTTGATAAAGGCCGCACGCTCTACAATCTTCACCGCGCCGGGCCGGTCTCGCGCCAGTCGGGGCGGCTGATTGTTGTCGAAGGCTATATGGACACGGTCGCGCTGGCAGCCGCCGGGATCGGCGATGTCGTCGCGCCACTGGGCACCGCGCTGACCGAACGGCAGCTCGAACTGCTGTGGCGGCTGGTCGAGACGCCGGTGCTGTGCTTCGACGGCGATGCGGCTGGCCAGCGCGCGGCGATGCGCGCGGTGACCCGCGCCTTGCCGCTGCTGCGCCCGGCTCATAGCTTGCGTATCGTGCGGCTGCCGGCGGGCATGGACCCGGATGATCTCGTCAAGCGCGAGGGCGCCGCCTCGATGGAGCGGCTGCTCAGCGAGGCGCAGACCATGATTGATATGCTGTGGGAGCATGAGCGCGATGCCGTGCCGCTGGCCACGCCGGAAGACAAGGCTGGCTTGAAAGCGCGACTGATGGCGCATGTCGAGACGATT
>JANLSP010000344.1:0-6393 GCA_031362485.1 Novosphingobium sp. | reverse complement strand
CATCTTGGAGACGGCCAGGTCTCGCCTTGCGCCGCCGGCCATCCAGTCGGCGCGCCATTCCCTGAGCATCGGTGCGGCTGGCGAGCGCTCCACAGCGAACTTGAGCAGGTTTGTAGGGGTGCGCACGAAAGGCAGGAATAGCTTAAGCACAGGGGCTTCCTGCGTCATCGCCGAAACCTTGGAGGCAATCGGTCCGAGTTGGCGCTGAAAGGTCAGATAGCGGGCATAGTCCATCGAGCGGACAAGCATGTCTTCGGTCGGCTGTTCGACCAGTTCGGCAATCCGCCGTTTCGCTGCGTCCCCGCGCAGGCCTTCGCGGTGGGCCACCCGCACCGCTTCGCCGTTCAGTTCCATGCGCCGGGCGATGCCCTTGAAAAACTCGTCTTCGGCAGTCAGCAGCCTCGTGGGCACGCGGATGACTTCGCCTTTGATACCCGAGATTGACTTGAGGTCCTGACCTTCGACTTTCGAGATGAAGTCCGACGGCTCGCCGGTCTTGATTGCCTGCGCGAACAGCCTTGCGCCTTCCTTTGCGCCCTGCAGCAGGCCGAATGCGCGCGCGGTGACTTCACTGCCAAGCACAGCGTCTTCGCCCCCGCCAGCCAGACGGCGCACCCCGCCGATTGTCGCAGCCGCCGCATGTTCGGGCAATTGCAGCAGCGAAGTCAGCGTGTTCGAGACGATGTTGACCGCATGCGTCTGCGGCCCCGAAAGCAGTGAATTGATCCACAACTCGGTAAGCTTGTCGCGGAGGCGAGGCTTGGTCATCTGATCAGCCAGCGCGTTGAATTTTCCCGGTCCCTGTTCAACCGCATCGATCAAGATATCGGCGGCATTGCGGATACGCTCAGACCCGCCGCCGCCGCGCACCAGTGCCGCTAGAACATCGCCGCGAACCGAACCGCTGTTTGCAGCCATCCTGAATTGAGAAAGCGCACGGCCAGCCTCTGCCGTAGCGCCTGCAACCTGCTCCTGAATAGCGACATGACGCATCCACTTCTGGCGAAATTCCGCGAGCAATTCGTCGCCGGGATTGTCGAGGCCCTGGATGCGCTTGGCGGCGTTCACCAGTTCATTGCCGGACTTGGCAAGTATCTGCCGCGCGGCCAGCGCTTCCTCGGCATTGAGGGCTTGTCCCTTGCGGCGGGACAGCAGGCGTTCAGGGGTCATGCCCAGATCGGCCGCAAGCCGTTCAGTTTCCGCCTGCGATACCCGGCCGCGCGTTGCTGCATCGAAGCCCACGCGGCGATTGGTGAAGTCCAGCGCGCGGGAAATGTCCTGCGGTGATTCGAGCTTTTCAAGCCGGATGTTGCCTGCAAAATCGGGACCGCCCGCTGGCCATTCCTCATAGGCCGAGATCGGCGGGAAGGGCTGATCGTCAGCGGGATAGGACTTGTCATGATAGACCGGTGCGCCTGTCTCGAAGCGCTGCTGCTCAATCGCATAGCGTTCGGACCGGGCATTCTCGAAGCGTTCGATTTCCGGCAGATCGTCGGCAAGGAAGCGGCGATTGCGACCTTCATAGGTATCCCGCAGGGCATCGAGGAATTGATTGACCGTCGGGCGCTCCGTCATTTCCGGAAAATAGCCAGCTTCCCATGCGCGCATGGCCGCATCGTCCAGGTTCATCCCCTGATCGCCGACCAGCGGGCCAAACCGGGTTTCCAGCCCCACGAAGTCCAGTTTGTCGGGGCGCGCGGCATTGGTCATGCCCATATGCGACAGCTCGCCGCCCTGATCGACAAGGCCGCCATTGAGGCGAAGCCAGCCGACCATATCGACCGGGCCAACCTTGGCCACTTCCGCCCCGTTCCATCCACGCACCGTGCGCCGTGTCAGTTCGGTTCGCTCGTTTGGAGCCTTGGCCTCGACATAGCGCCCGGCCTGTGCCGCCGCAGTTTCTTCCGCGCTGCCAACAACATTGGAAGGGATCGGCACGACATCGCCCGGCGTGACACTCTCCGATGCAGCGCGCAACTGGCCTTCGCTAAGCGGCTGGTCGATAGGTTGCGTGCGCTGGGGAAACAGATAGTCGCGCTGGCGTGGCAGTTCCTGTGTTGCCGCCGGGCCGCTCTCCCCAGCCATTGGCATGGTCTCAGGCGAATTGACGGCAAACCCCTCAGGCGGGGGCGGAATGTCGCCAGAGAGGCCCGCAGGAGCCGCAGGAGCGACCTTCCCGGTCATCCGCTGCCAAGCCTTGCCAATGTAGGGCGAGGCCGCTTCCAGAGCCTTGCCGCCAGGGACAGAGGTTCCAAGGCCCAGACCCAGACCAACGACGCCACTGGTCATGCGTTCGGGAATGGTCCCGTCCTGGCCGAGGCCTGAAACCAGACCATAGCCCGCGCCGAATTTGGCGAGGTCCGCCGCGTTCTTGATGCGGCCAACCGGCGCCAAGCTGCCTGCTATCTCGCCGCCGAACGTTGCCCAGGGATGTGCAACATCGTCGAAGCCGGTGATGGCTTCATTCTGCTGATAATTGTTTTGCCAGATATCGGCGAGGCGGCGGTCACTGTTCCAGATATTCTCGCGACCCGAGGTCAAACCGATCGCATCGGGAACCGCGCCGATTTCTTCCAGTATGTTTGGCAACAGGCCATTACCGAGCCCGCGCATCGCCGCACCCAGTGCGCCGTCGCCCTCATCGGTCAAGACTTTCGGCACCTTGCCATAGACTGCATAGGCCGGAACCTCGACGCCGCGCGCCCGGTCCTTGTCGCGGGCTTCAATCCAGCGCACCGCGTCGGCGGGATCAATCCGCATGCCCTTGCTTTCCACATAGGACACAAGTTCGCCGGGGGTTTTCGCTGAACCCAGCAGTTCAACATAGCCCTTCTCGTCGTCAGGGCGCAGTCCTGCAAACGGTGTTGGCGTATCCCAGAAGCGGGCCACGGTCTCCCGGTCCGGTTGATATTCCGGCGCGCGACGAAATTCCTGCGGTGTCTGGGAAAAACTGCCGTGCATTCCCTGCCGGTTGAGCCGGGCGATGCGTTCGGCCTGCATGTATTGAAACCGGCGCAGCGGGTCTGATTTCAGGTAATCGGGCGCAGCAAGGGCATTCCCGGAGCGCAGTTGCGCCAAACCGAGATCAAGGCCGTTTGTCGCCGCCGGTGCGACCGGACGGCCATAGGAACTGCCAGCTTGCGGACCGATAACGGTTTGAGGCGTCGCCAGTTTGTCGATTGCGCGCTGAGCCTGTTCCCCGATGGGGATGCGGGTCATGTCCCTCAGCCAGCCTTGCTGGCGCAGTTCCGGTGCGTCGATGCCAAGCACCCGAAGATTGCCGCCATTCTTCATGCGCAGCGTATCGCCATCAACTGCCTCACCCGTTGGCTTGTCGAGAGCGAAGCCCCGGGGCGGGGCGGGCGGCTGGTCAGCCTGCTCGCCCTCCATCCGGAAGCCGGCTGGCAAAGGCGGTGCCTCATCCTTTCGGCGAGGCGCATCCCGCAAGGTAAAACCCGGAGGAGGCGGGGTGATGCTCACTGGACCGGACGGCCCTGTCCATCGACCCAGCGGCCACCGCGAAGGTAAATCGTATTGCCGCTTGCATCGCTCGCCGTTGGCACCATTGGCGCTTGCGGTGGTGCGCGATTGCCAAGACGCGGCGGCGGTGCGCCTAAGCGCCCTGCGGTCGGGACGCCGCGCAGATTGACCCGGTTGCCCTGACGGATGCCTTCAAGGCTGGTGCGGCCCTGCTGGCGCTGCTGTTCGAGGATGGCACGGGCCTGCTGGCGCGCGCCTTCCATGGCCCTGGCATTGTCAAATGCAGTTGGCCCCTGCGCGCCCATTTCCTGATCTCGAAGGGCCGTGGCATAGGCTTCCGATCCCGGTTCGAGATCGAGCGATTGCGCATAGAGCTGCCCGCGCGTCGGGGCCTGATATACCCCGTTGCCTTCGCCCAGATACCGCTGATCGCCGGGATTGAGCGTAGCGGCCTGGTAGCGGCTGGTCGCGGCACCGGCCATTTGACTGGCCCAAGCCTTCGGATCGGCGATGTAGGCGGCAAGCTCGCGCTGTGTCATTCCCGGCAAGTTCGCCATCTGCTGGCGATTCTGGAACGACGTGAGGGCGTTGTTGTAGCCTTCCCTGCGCTGGCCCCACTGCTGGGCGATGTTGCGAGTGTAGATGCCCCGGCCTTCCGGATCGGTTGCATCGGCGGCAACCGCAAGGATTGAGGCCAGCACGTCGCCCAGACCACCCTTGTTCTGCCTCGGAGCTTGTCCGATGAGCGCCGCCAGCTCATCGGGCTTGGCAATGCCGCTATCGCCGTTTTGCGTGATCATATCGCCGAACGCAGCGCGAAACTTGTCCGAGCCAGCGCCGTTGTCACCGCCGAGAGGCGGGAAGTCAGACTTCCGAACCTCAGGCTTGCGGGCCAAGGCCATATTGTGGCTACCACCAAAGAGTCCCATTAGATTGCCTCGCTCAATTCACGGTCGTTTCGCTGAAGAAACCTGCAATCTCCATGGCGCGGCGCGGAGCCATGTCCGCCGCTTTCAGCACCATGTCGCCAAATTCCTCGAAACCCTGTTTCGCTAGGCCTTCTGCAATTGCGATGGCCTCGCCCAGCCGGACATCGGCAGCTTCTTCCCAGCCGTCATTGCGGAGCGCATCGGCCAGCATGTCGAGTGAATAAAGAAAGCAGATCGCCGCCTCTTCACTGCCCATCGCGGCGGCAAAGCGAATATAGACCACCGCCTGGGCATAAGCGACCGCAGGCGGCTCATGGCCATCGAGCGCATAGGCATAGTGTTGGGCGGCAAGCTCAAGGAAGCCAGATGCATCGCCATCGACAGCTCGCTCGAAAGCGGTCAGTGGGCGTTCCGCAGCGTCGGCGAGCGTATCGCTCACTGCAGGCCAACCTTCTCGCGGGCGATGGTCCGAAGATACTCTGATACCGAAACGCCCGATTGCCTCGCGCGCTGGGATAGCGCAGCTGCGAGACGGTCACCGGCCCGGAAGGTAATCAGATTGGGATGATAGGCTTCCCGCATCGCACTCACCTTGATCGATTAAGGTGATTTGTATAGCATAAGTAATCGCTTTTGTCAATGTTAACCCGTGTGGACTGCCCCTCGAACTGTCTGCCATGTTCGGAAATGTTCTTGCCCGAATCATCCACTGAGGGTCATTGCCGCCAATGGGATCAAGCGGCGCGACGCGATCAGCAACTATGTGCGACAGGGTTAGTCGTTCGGCCCACTGGCACCCGATACTTCGATTGCAACGATTTCAAGCAAACGGTGGAATATCTCGACAACCTCCTGGGGGCTGGTGATCGGCAAGGACAATTTTGTATGGGCAAGAACGTGGCGCACATCGTCAATTGTCACTGGCCTTACGCGCACCAGAAACTGGTGAGTTTCATCAGGACCGCCCAACTGATCGTTCTTTTCTACAGTTGGGGGGCACCAACCATCGATTGTGATCAGAATGTGGTCCAGCACCGACGCATGGATCGGCGATTCAAACTGGATGCCCGCAGTGGCATTATCAAGCCACATCACTGCTCCAGTTAGCGGGCCAATATTGCCGATTCGAATGCTGATGATGTTCCCGGGATGCAGATTGTTGAGTCGATCCTCAATCTTGCATCCAGCTATCGACAGGTCGGTGACAACTACATCTCGCGACAACCCCGAACCGGACCTGTATCGCCCTTGCATGCTGACTTTATGACGGGGCTCACGGCGCTCGTCGTTCATGCTGGAACCCTATTCAACTCAGCAGGCCGGGAGAACAAGGGTAAGCCTTTTAACCATCCGAGCAATACCTGTCACACGAGAGGACAGCAGACGACAACGCAATGCGCATATCCGGCGCTATGCGGAATTGATTGAGGTTCAATCGCGTCAATCTGTCGCTATTGAAAACAAGCGCCCGGACTAAAGTGGTCCCGGAAGGCATACTTTCTCCTCCACAGACAGGTCGCGGGAATAAGGGGGTAGCGCGGCAGATGGCAGAGGCCACCGGGCTGTCGAAGGATACTGTGCGCCGGGCGCTCGCGCCGAGGCCGGTCATCGTGGAAGCCAAGGGCGATATGACGTAATTGCCGCGCAGGCGGATGCCTTGATGCGCGCATGGAACCATCAGCATTTCTGAAGCCAAGCTCGCGAATAACTTGAGCTTCGTGCAATCCTCGGTTGCCGACGGTGGCCTTGCGCACAGGGAAATAAGCCAAGCCATTCAGATTGACAGGGCTGGGTCAAAGGCCCACTTAAATGATTGCGCCAACCGAAGAAAAATTTCCTACGGTACGCGGACCCGCGACGGCGGCGTCAGCCTTGGCTTTTTGAGGCCAGTAGCTCGCCCCGGCCCTAGTAATGGTGTCGGGGCGGATTACTTGAGCAGCGCATCAAGGCCGATAACCAGATCCGCCATTCGAGCAGTTTACCG
>JANLSP010000262.1:0-3212 GCA_031362485.1 Novosphingobium sp. | reverse complement strand
GACCCGCCTGGCAGGCGAGGCGCAGGCCAAGGGGGACAGCGGCTCATCGAACGCACTGGCGACCGAATCGAAAAACTACGAGCCAGTCGCCCAATCCATATATCTTGAACGGACCGCACTCGCTTCGGCATTTTCGCGCCTCATGGAGGTGCCTGTGGTCCCCTGCACAGGAGCAATGCGATGAAAAGATTCACGATAGGGCTGACGAACCTGCTTGCTGTCTGTCTGGTTGCAGCACCGGGGATCGTTCAGGCAAAAACCGGGACCGCAGACGCGATTAACGCTGCCAGAGTGCAGGAGCTCTCAATGCTGCTCAACTCCGTCGCGCTGCGTTGCAATGCCATCGGCATCAATCTTCAGGCTGAATATGGCAGGTTTCTCGAACGACAGAAAAGCGGTCTGACGCGCGCAGAATCCACATTGCGTGAGCATTACGATGTCAGGACAAAAGCGGATTTGCACGGCGAGATTGACCGGTTTCGGGTCAGGGTTCTCAATTTTTACGGAACCGGGCGCACTGACCGGCAAAGCTGCGGCACCAACGCCAATGTGTTGAACATGCTGTCGCAAGCCGATGATAGCGGCGTCATGTTGACCAGAATTGCCGAAGTCATGGTGCCCAGTCCGCTCTTCGGCGACGGAAGCTAGGAGTCTGGGCTTCGGTCATAGCCGCATTGCGATAGTGTTATCAGAGAGATCCTTATGAAGTTCACCTCGCGGGTCATCACTATTGCGTCTTGTGCGGCCACAATGGTGACGTCCCCGGTTTTCGCCCTGCCAGGAGATGCGACAGCCTGGGGAGCCCGCGATCCCGGTGCGTGCCCCTCTATTCGGTTGGCAGGAGCGCCGACTGCGGCACAGGCGGCCACCATGGTTCGCTGCAGACACGAGAGCATCGTCAGTGACGGTGGAGAGCTCTGGCTGATGGAAAACCTCAACATTGCGGTCGCGGCACCGATGCCGTTTGCCGCAGCCTATAACTCGTACGTCATGGCCCACGCCGATGTGCGTTCGCGGGTTTATCCCATTCGGGGATCTTTCACCTGGTCTAAATGCATGACCCGCCATGATGCCGGCATCTATGGCAACCCGGATCAGAATTGCAGCGAAACCGATGTCCAGGCGGCAAAAGGCGTGTGCTGGAAAACAAGCTTTGGTGACTGGAGCTGCCTCTTTACCGGCGCGGCCTTGGGGCGTCGCGAACGTACCAGGCCGCCCGCTGCGGTGCGGACAAGGTAGGTCTTGCAATATGCCGGCCCGCTTTGCCGCGCGGACGCTGGTGCAGTAGTCACCTTCAAAATCGCGACCGGTAACCACCGTTGGCTGCAGCGCCACCATCGGCAAACAAGGCTTGCCGCGCAGCCAGCTCAGCGTTGAGCAGCGGCGTGCGAGTGCGGGCAAACCGGCCTGGCGTCATATCGACAAATGTCCGAAATTCGCGGTTGAGATGCGAGGCATCGTAGAACCGGTCCGGGGCCAGTGCGTCGGTGTCCTCACTGGCAACGCCATGGATGACGCCCGCCATATCGAGGAACCGGCTCCGACGGAGCACGATCTTTGGCCCGTGGCCGAAATGGCGACGAACAAACCGGTCGAATTTCCAGGCCGTCATGGCAAGATGGCTGGCGGCTTGCGGCACCGTGATGTTTGATTCGGCCCGCACCATGGCCTCCAGTTCGGCCGCCTTTGCGTTCGCCGATCGGCCGGTCGTGGCAATACGGCTTTTGACGATATTCTCGAGCGCAGCAATGATCGCGGCCTGCCCGTCACCCATTTGCGACAGCCGCGCCAATGCCCTGTGCCAGGCACCGGAAATCGCTGCGGCAGTGTCGACAACCGCACTCGCCGGGCGCGCGGCGAGGGCCAGCCATCCGCCTGGACGGATGGCGAAGCCTACCAGCGTTGCCGGTCCGCGCACCCGCACTCGCATTGCCCGCTCTCTGGGGCCGAAAAGCATCGGTCTGGCCTGCTGCCGGTTTGACGGACACCAAGATAGGCTCATTCATGCTACACCGGCTTCGCGTTCGAAGTCGATGGGGCTTCGGTATCCGATGGTCGAGTGCCTTCGGATTGGGTTGTAGAAGCATTCGATGTAATCGAACACATCGGCCTTGGCTTCGTCCCGCGCCCTGTAGACCTTCCTCGCGGTCCTTTCGGTCTTGAGCGAGGAGAAGAAGCTCTCCATCGCGGCATTGTCCCAGCAGTTTCCTGATCGGCTCATTGAGCAGGCAACATCATTGTCGGCCATCAGCCGCTGGAACTGCTCGCTGGTATATTGGCTGCCCTGGTCCGAGTGATGCAGCAGGGCATCGGGCTTGCCGCGCCGCCAGATCGCCATGATGAGAGCATCGGTAACGAGCTGGGCCGTCATCTCCGCTTTCATCGACCAGCCCACCACCCGCCGCGAGAACAAGTCGATCACTGCTGCGACATAGAGCCAGCCCTCGGCAGTCCAGATGTAGGTGAAGTCAGCCACCCACTTCTGGTTGGGTCCGCCAGCGGTGAACTGGCGGTCCAGCACATTGTCGGCGATGACCGAGCGTTCACCGGTATCCTTGGGCAGTCCGCGCCGACGCGGTCGTGCCCGCAGGCCTTGCGCGCGCATCAGTCGTTCGATCCTGTGCAGACCGCAGCGGTAGCCCTCGGCCAGCAGATCGTGCCAGACACGTCTGGCCCCATAGGTGCGGAAGCTCGTGACGTGGCTTATTCTGACCTTGGCGCCGATCTCCTCGTCGCTTCTGGTGCGCAGCGATGGTGCACGCACAAGCCAGGCATGGAAGCCGCTGCGCGAGACCCCGAGAGCCCCGCAGATCCACGATACCGGCCAGATGTCTCGGTGCTTTGCGATGAAGGCGAACCTCACAGGGAGTCCTTCGCAAAGTAGGCCGCGGCTTTTTTTAGGATGTCGCGCTCCGCCTTGAGCTTCGCCACTTCCTTGCGCAAACGCGCTATCTCCAGTTGCTCCGGCTTCATCTGGCCATGCCCCGGAAATGCCGATGCCGGATCGCTGCCAAAATCGCGCACCCAGTTGCGCAGCACCGTCTGGTGCACATCAAGATCCCGCGATACCTGTGAAACGCTGACACCGCGCTCCTTGATCAACCTCACTGCCTCGAGCTTAAACTCGCGCGTAAACTTCCTTCGTTCCATGTTGGTCCTCCAGTTCGATAAAACACCTTTTCTTGGTGTCCATCAAACCGGCAGCAGGCCAG
>JANLSP010000248.1:0-10737 GCA_031362485.1 Novosphingobium sp. | reverse complement strand
AGAGGCTCGGCGGTTTCCTTGACGATTGCCACATGGTCCGGAAGTTCGGGTTCCCGGCGTAGTCCGCTATTGGCAGCGTCCTGCTCGGCCTTTTCGATTTCGGCTAGCTGCCCCGCCGACGGTTTCGGTGGAACGATCGCGGACCAACTGTCGGGCCTTGATGCCGCCTGTTTCGTCACAAGTTCCGGAGGCGGTAGAACCCGCTCGGTGAGGCGCTTGTCTTCGAAGTAGCGAGCCTTCTTCGCCCGGATCGGTGGAACACCCGCGATCATGACGATCTCGTCGGCGGGCGGAAGTTGCATCACCTCGCCGGGGGTCAGAAGCGGTCGCGCCGTTTCCGAACGGGAAACCATCAGATGGCCAAGCCAGGGCGATAGCCGGTGACCCGCGTAGTTCTTCATCGCCTTCATCTCGGTCGCGGTGCCCAGCGCATCCGACACGCGCTTGGCGGTGCGCTCGTCGTTGGTGGCGAAGCTCACCCGGACATGGCAATTGTCGAGGATCGAATTGTGGGCGCCATAGGCTTTCTCGATCTGATTGAGCGACTGCGCGATCAGGAATGCCTTCAGCCCATAACCCGCCATGAAGGCGAGCGCGCTCTCGAAGAAGTCGAGCCGCCCCAGCGCCGGGAACTCGTCGAGCAGGATCAGCACACGGTGCCGGTCGCCCTTCGGGGTCAGTTCCTCGGTCAACCGCCGTCCGATCTGGTTGAGGATCAGGCGGATCAGCGGCTTGGTCCGGCTGATGTCCGACGGCGGAATGACGAGGTAGAGCGTTGCCGGGATGGCACCATCGACAAGATCGGAAATCCGCCAATCAGATCGCCCGGTCACCTCCGCGACGACGGGATCGCGGTAGAGGCCGAGATAGGACATGGCGGTGGACAGGACACCCGATCGCTCGTTCTCGGATTTGTTGAGCAACTCGCGCGCGGCGCTGGCAACGACGGGGTGCGGCCCCGCTTCGCCTAAGTGGGGCGTCTTCATCATCGCATCGAGCGTCGCCTCGATTTTCTGCTTCGGATTGGAGAGGAACGCTGCGACCCCGGCCAGGGTCTTGTCGGGTTCGGCATAGAGCACATGGAGGATCGCGCCGACCAGCAGGCCGTGGCTGGTCTTCTCCCAATGGTTGCGCTTCTCCAGACTGCCCTCCGGATCGACCAGCACATCGGCGACATTCTGGACATCGCGCACTTCCCAGATACCGCGACGCACTTCGAGCAGAGGATTGTAGGCCGACGAAGCCGGGTTGGTCGGATCGAACAGCAAGACCCGGTTGAAGCCCGAGCGGAATCCCGCCGTCAGCTCCCAGTTCTCACCCTTGATGTCATGGACGATGGCCGAACCCGGCCAGGTCAGCAGTGTCGGGATCACCAGTCCGACACCCTTGCCCGATCGCGTCGGCGCGAAGCACAGCACATGCTCCGGCCCGTCGTGACGGAGGTAGTTGCGCTCGAACCGGCCAAGCACGACACCATTGTCGGCGAGCAGACCTGCCCGTTTGATCTCGCGTCGCTTCGCCCAGCGCGCCGAACCATAGGTCGTGGCATTGCTGCGCTCGCGGCCCCGCCAGACCGACATGGCGATGGCGACAACGATGGCGGCGAACCCGCCCGACACGGCAATCAGTCCGGCCGTGTCGAAGATCTTGGGCGCGTAGGCGTCGAAACTGAACCACCACCAGAACAGATCCCAGGGTCGATAGACCGGTTGCCCGAATAGGCCGAACCAGGGTTCGCCCAGTTCGGGCTGGTAGGCGAGCGCCGCCGCCGCCCACTGGGTCGCACCCCAGACCCCGGCGAGGACGATGAAGACCACCGCGATGACTTGGCCCCAAAATATCTTGCTTGCCGACATGCGCGCGACTCCATGATGGTGAAATCACGCCATTGAGTCGCACGGATACGCCGATTCAAGGCACTTTCAGCCCTGTACGCAGTCTGGCGCAGCAAGACAGGGGTTGGCGTAGGTTCTACCCATCTGGTCATCTCCATTGACTTGGGGTAACACATATGTTACTAGGAGGGCCATTGGATGATCGTTCAGGAATATATCCGCGCCGATGGTGGCAATCCGTTCCGCGACTGGTTCGATTCCCTCGATCCGCAGGCTGCGGCAAAAGTGACCACTGGGCTGTTGCGGCTCGAACTCGGCAATGTTTCGAACGTCAAATGGATCGGCGGTGGGCTTGGCGAATACCGGATCGACTGGGGTCCGGGCTACCGGCTCTATCTGATGCGAGACGGCGACGAACTGATCATCCTGTTCGCTGGCGGTACCAAGCGTCGCCAGCAGGCGGACATCAAGGGAGCAAGGCTGCTCCAGGACGAATACAGGGCGCGCAATGCAGCGGCGAAAAGGTGACGACATGACGATGACACGCGATTTCAAGGAAACGGTCAAGGAACGCGCGGGGCGCGATCCCGCCTTCGCCAAGGCGCTGCTCGATGAAGCGGCGACGCTGTTCCTCAACGGCGAACCGCATACCGCGCGGCTGATCCTGCGCGATCTCGTCAACGCCTCGCTTGGCTTCGAGACGCTGGCTGCGGAAACCCGCCGACCAAGCAAAAGCCTTCACCGGATGCTTTCCGAAAAGGGCAATCCGAGCATGGACAATCTCGCCGCGATCTTCGGTGCGGTGCGGAAGCAATTGGGGGTGAGCATCAAGGCGGAGGCCGTGAGCTCAGCATAGATGGAGAATAATCATCAACAATGATGGCGCATAGACCCGCCCATCATTTCTTTTTGTCTGACTTGAATATCCGCCTTGGCCAGATGATGCCTTTAGTCTCCGTTCGCGTTTCGGAAATTTCTCCCGATTTCAAATTCTCTGTTTGCGCGAATTTTTCTCTAAAGATGATTCCTCTTTCTTGATTTGTTGTCTCGTGCGTTCGCTTGCCGGATTTCTTATCGTAGGTCCGTGCGGCACGTTCAGTGAATATGATGCCTTTGCGTTCATCCCGTGTTTCAGCGACCTTTTTCCCGCTTCGCAAGTCGGTCGTTGTCGCAACCCGCTCGGTGAAGAGAATGCCTTTATCATTGACCGTGATTTCCGCGACTTTTTCGCCAGTCTTTCTGCTCCGGACAATGGCGACCTTATCGGTGAAGAGAATTCCGCGTTGCTCGATCTCTACGTCAACTGCAAAGTTAAATTGGTCTCGCGCAGCACCGATCGCTCCTTTTATCAAGAACGAGTCCTTCTTGCACTGATCGCATCGGTTGGGCAGGTTCCATCCGTTCTGATCGCACTTTAACTGATGGGCCGTTGAGACCTTGATTGTGGTCCCGCAATCTTTGCAAGAGATCGTTTTGGCGGGAAATCGATCCTTGCAGCTCTTGCAATATTTCGGGGGATGTTCCCAGTCGCGATTAGCCATAATCGAATTGCTGCAATGCGCGCAACTCACTTCATACCATTTGGCAGCAAGCTTCTGCTTACAGTCTTTACAGTGTTTGGGGGGCTTGTCCCAATCACGGTGGACGCGCATGGAGGTTCCGCACGATTGACAAGACCGCTCAGTCCATTGTGCGGCCCGGCGGTCCTTACATCCAGTGCATACCTTCGGAATGCTGTCCCAATCGCGATTGACATGGATTGAGGTGCCACAATCCTCGCACCGCACGTCATACCACTTTGCCTCGCGGTTCGCCTTGCAAGATGCGCAGGTCTTCGGTGGCTTGTCCCAATCCCGATGGACACGAACCGTCGTTCCACAATCGGCGCAACTAATCTCGTGCCACTGCGCAGCGTGATCCGCCTTGCAGCTTTTGCAGAATTTCGGGGCGTTACTCCAATCCCTGTGCACGCGCATTGCAGTGCCGCAATCTGCGCAATCGACATCATACCATTGCGCTTGGCGATCTTCTCTGCACGATTTGCAAACTGTAGGGGGATTGCTCCAGTCTTCGTGGATTTGCATTTCACAGCCGCAGTCGTCGCAGTCTCGAGTATACCATGACGACATGGGAAAGTTTCCTCCTCGCACTAAATATAGTGATCAGGTTGAGGTTTGAAACCCTGCGCGAAAGTCGGAAGTAAGCATCGCGACTCGACGTCTGCATTCTGAATGCTCCAAGGGCGTTAGAAACGCAAAAGCTTGCGTTCAAATTCCCAGGCCCCGACTCCGGCCCAGACTCCAATCGATCCCGCCGCCCGGTTTCACCGCGCCGATGACATGCTCGCCCAGATGCTTGTCGAGCGCGGGCCGCCAGGGGACGAGTGCGAAACCCATGCCGTCGTCGATCATCGCGAACCGGCCTGAGGCGAGCGTGACGCGCTCGCGGTAGATGCCGGAGACGGAATCGCCCTCCTTGGCAGCGTGGCGCGACAACCCGGTACGGGCCGTAATGGCTTCCGCCGCTCCGGCAAGCTCACGTTCGCGCAAGGTATCGAACAGGTTGCGGGCGACGATGAGGCGGTTGCCCTGCCGCCGTGCCAGTCCTTCGCGCTCAAGGAACGCGGCGCGCTCGGCAAGAGCGCGCTCGACCTCGGCTCCGAACCCGCTGCTTGCATGGCTTGCCTCGGACGCCAGCAATTGCCGATCGAGCCAGGTTGCACCGTTGGCGCCGACTTGCCGTTCGAGCGGCAGGTCAGACCGGCAGACCAGCGACAGCCGCGTCTTGCCGTCGTTCCCCTCCCAGCTGCGCAGCTCGACGATCGCGCCGCGTGGTGCGTCGCCCGTCCATTCGAGATCGCCGAACTTGAGGTGATGCAGCCGGCCGTCGGTGCCATCGACCAAGGCATAGGCAGCGCCGGTCAGCTCGTCGTGCAACCCGCGCTCGACCAGCCTGCCGATGACCGGATCTGCGGGCGGTTCGGTGTGCATGGCAAAGCGGCCGGGATCGGCCTCGCCGCCGCCCGCCGTCATCGCGCGGTGAATGGTCTTGATGATGTCGCCGCGCAAACCGAGATCGCGCAGCGCCGGCTGGAGGCCCGGCCGGAGTTCCCAGCATCCCGACGCGATCCGTTCGGCCAACCCGAGGCGTTCAAGCTTCATCGCGCGGCCCACAAGATTCTTGTCGAAGCTGGAGCCATTGTGATTTTGGTCTGACCGCAGATCGATCAGACCGGCATTGTTGTCGGCGATCAATTGCAACCGATGATCGAGACTGGTCCAGCGTTCGGCTTCAACCTCGCGTTGGAGCGAAAGATCAATGTCGCGCTCGCTGCGGTGGCCGAGTTCCGCAGTGACCAGCCCGGCGGCGCGGGCGCGCATCCCGGTGCGGATATAGTCCTTGTCGATGACCAGATTCTCGCCGTCATCCCCTTTGCCGCGGACAAGCAAGTGAACGTGCGGGTTGTCGGTGTTCCAGTGATCGACCGCTACCCATTCGAGCCGGGTGCCAAGATCGCGTTCCATCGTAGCGACAAGGTCGCGGGTGAAAGCGCGGACATCGGACAGCTCGCTGCAATCCTCCGGCGAAACAATGAAGCGGAAATGGTGGCGGTCGTCGGCGCAGCGTTCCGCGAAGCCCTCGCCATCCGCTTCATCGCTGTGGGCATCAAACAGCTCGGCGTCGCGGTCGTCGCGGGTGACTCCATCGCGCTGCAAATAGGCCAGATGCCGGGATAATGGCGCTGCCGAGAATTTGAGCGAACGATGCTGGATGATCCGCGCCTTGACAGTCACGCGCCGGTTCAAAGCCGAACTGCCCAACCGCAACGCGGCGCTGCGACCCCGACCGCTTCTGCTGGTTCCGCGCGAAGTCCTGCCACCCAGTGCTGGTCCAACATTGCCACCGCGTTTCTGGACCATCTTGATCTGGGCGACGAGCGTGCGCGCCTGCTTTTGCGAAACACGGCCCCGGTCGCGAACCTTGCCAGGCCTGACGCGGAATTCGTCGTCGCTCACGAGGCTTGGCGATCAAAACAGGCTGCCATACGCAAGAGGCGCAGAAAGCCGCAGTTTCCGGAGCGTCGTGCCAGCAAGCGGGGCAGGATGCTGGCAGGATAACCCGTTGAAATATAATCCCAACCAACCACCCAGCCATACCGGCCTTTATCTTGCCATCCAGTTCTGCCTTTCAATCCCTGCTGCCGTTCCCTGCACCAAACTACGGTAATACACGCCAGTCCGCGCCATCGCGCGCCGCAGCGCGTCATTGACGATTTCGTGCGGAAACCGGCGCGAAGAGGTCGCTTCGAGCGCCGTTTTGCGCCGGACTGGGGCTGCCAGGGGATGGATCGGCCATCGCGACGGTCTCGCTTGCCGGATGCGGTGAGCGCGCGATAAAGAGCGAGGCTTGGGTCCACGGAATGACAGCCGGTCGCGCGTTCGCTTGCAGCGCGGGTGCCGCCGATGTTGCCATCACAGTGCCGCCGGATTGCAGTCGCGGCGCGATCCGCGCAACATAATTGACGGTCTCGGCGGGCAGCGGGCGACCGCGTCGCGCGTAATCTTCATAGCGTCCGGGACCGGCATTGTAGGCTGCGAGAAACCCGTCCGCGCCGTATCGATCATACATTTCGCGCAAGTAAGACGTGCCCGCGATGATGTTGTCGCGCGGATCGAAAGGATCGCTGCCAAGCCCGAACCGGGCGCGCTGGCGCGCCCAGGTTCCGGGCATGAGCTGCATCAAGCCCATCGCGCCAGCGGACGACACCGCGCCGATCCGACCGCCACTTTCGACCCGCATGACGGCATAGATCCAGTTTTCGGGCATACCGAACCGCTGCGAGGCTTCTGCCACATGTGCGGCAATATCGACGCGGGCGGATTGCGCGGGCGGCGATTCTTGCTGGGCGAGCGCAGGTTCGCTCGCCAGCAAGATCGCAACGACCAATCGCAGGCGCATCGCCTAGCCTTCCTTATCGCGCTTGGTGGGCCGGTTCCACAGCAGCACATGGCTGCGGGCGTCGGCCTGAAAGAGGTTGGCGCGCAGCGGATGGGCAAAAGCCGGATCGTCGATCTGAACCGCGACATAGGCTCCGGCTTTCTCGCCAACGCGCTTCCATCCCGCGCCGACTTCAATCTGATCGGTTTCCTCGCCCATCATTACGCGGTAGTCGGGCGCGTTCTCGGTGTCGGACGATTGGGCGGGAACAAGCGTCAGCGCAGTGTCGAGCGTGACGGTGCGCAAGCGCCCGGCAAAGCCGTCTTCGGTTGCGGCAAATTGGCCGATCTGGGTCATGGTAGGTCTCCTTTTCTGGGTTAGGAAGGGTCATCAAAATGCGGTTGGGCGAACCAGACATGGTGTCCGTCGCCGGCTTCGTCGGTCCACACCGGCATGGCGCGGCCGATCACGTTTTCGATTTTGAGCGGCCCGAAATAACGGCCGTCGAAGCTGTCGGGCGCGGCCGGGTTCATTGCGAACAGCTCGCCGGTTCTGAGGGTGTGGCATCCGAACCAGGCCGGGAGCGGGCGTCCGGCGCGGTCGCGCGCGCGGGCGATGCCGACCAGCGCGCCGTCGATGGTGACGCCATGTGCGAAGCGGCAGACACGCTGGCCGGAAACCGCAGCAATGCGTTTCAGCAGCGGCACCCGCTCGGGCAGATAGCCGCGTTCGCGCATCAGTCGGCGCAGTTCGGCGGGCGGTTCGATGGCGACGCGCTCGCCGACCTGGAGGCTGGCCTTGCCCCGGATGGCGTAAAGCCCGATCGGAATGCTTGGGCTTGCGTTCCACACCAGATGGCGCGTGACCGGCACGATCAGCGTGGCAAGCGCAGCGAAGGCAACGCTGCCTGCGAACAGGGCCGTTCCCGCTTTCATGACAGCACCCGCCACCGCGCGAGCCAGGCAAGGTGCCGCTCGGGCGTATAGCCACGGGGCTTTGCGGCGATGGCCAGGCGGTTGTGAACATGCCGCCAATGATCGGGCGCGACATCGCAGGGGTCGATTCCGGATGCCTCGATGGCGTCGATCAGGCGGAAGACCTGCGCCACTTTGGGCCAGCCCGAAACCGAAAGGAGAATGTCACCGCCGGGATCGACCTGTGCCAGCGTGGTGTAAGACTCGCCGCGCGCCACGGCGCGCACGATGTCGAGAGACGAGCGGATCGTGCCATGCTCGTTCGCCGCCCAGCGGACCAATGCGAACACCTGTCCCGGCGCGTAGCTCTCGGTGCGCATGTGCCGGTCAACAATCCGCGACGCCACGGGCTTGCCGAATTTGAACCAGTCTTCCCGATTGCCTTCGTGCCAGTGAACTTCGACATGGGTGAGCATCGGCGTGCCGGACGAAGGCGCGGCAAGCGGCTCAATCGGTGCTGGTGCGGTAGTTGCGAGAGCGATGCTGGCCATCGGACTCACCGCCGGACCATCGCGGCATATTTGCGCTTGGCGGGATAGATCGTGCCCTGGCCCGGATCGCTGGTCGATTTGCGCAGACCCTGTTCGGCCCAATCATCGAGGTCGGTGATCGCGTAAACGATGCGCCCGCCAAGTTTGTGAAAGACCGGGCCGGTGCCATAGCAGCGATGCTTTTCGAGCGTGCGCGGCGACAGTCCGAGATGCACGGCAGCATCGGGGGTGCGGACAAAGCGGGGCGTGACAGGGGTAACGGGTGCATTCATCGACAGGCTCCGGTGGTCATGGGATCGACAGGAGCAGTCCCGCCGACCGAGGCGGGCAATGGCGCAAGCGAAGCACGAGCGGGGAGTGACGGATTGGGGGGTGGCCTGATTGTCACCCCCCATCGGCACGTTCGGAGCCAGTGGTCAGGCGAAGCAGGGCAGTCGCCAGAAACCGCCGCCGATCATTTTCGCAGCCTGCGCGATCAACCGGCGGGTCTGGCGCTGTTCGCTCGAATCCTTCCAGTCGTTGCCGCCGAGCGGCGATGAGTGCGGAAACACCAGCTCGAACGCGATGTCGCGGGCGCTGGCTCCGGTCGCGCTCGCGTCGGCCACGGCTAGCAATCGCGCGAGCCTCGCGCGATCATAACGCGTAGGCATGAATGGTGGCCGGGTGAAGGCTTTGGGGTTCCCCATCTGCAAAGCACAGAGCTGCCGGGCTGTTTCGAGCCGAAGCGCGGCCAGGGGATTGGTGGGAATGACAAAGGCGGGTTCGGGCCGCTCGGGGGCTGCGGTAATGCAGACCCGCAAGCGAATATCGCGGCACGTCAGGATCAGATAGTGGTCGATGCCATCATCGAGAGCGGACAGTGTTTCGGTGTCCTGCGGAAGCCAGTCGGCGAAGTTCTCGATACCGCCCTCAACCAGGATGGTGGTGGCGAGGCGCTCTGGCGACCAGTGCGCTGGAGCTGCGGCGGGGGGTGCGTCGGGCCGGACAGGGAAAGCTCAGGCCCCATCGCCCGGCCAGACCCTCCCGTTCGCTAACTGCGCTCGCAGGACGCTTGGCAATCCTACGCTCGGTCGCGCCGTGATCGTCGCCATAGCGGTCGTTGCGGCGCAGGAACTCCTGCGCGAAATCCGCGTAATCGTGCGACGCAAAGTCGGCGGCGGTCGACCTCGACCGCCAAGTCGAACCGCCGGACATAAACTCTCCAAAGCGACCGCCCAAACAGGCCAAGCGTCAACTGTTTGATTGTGCTGATAAAGCTTCAAGTCACCAAAGTTGCTTGAGGTTGTGCCAGGCAATAGTTCAGTCGTTGCAATCGATTTGCGACTATTGGCGCGTTTTGGGACTTCCTGCTTCCAGCCTGGCCTTTTCCAGGAGCAGCCGATAACCGGTCTCGGTCATCCATTTGGCGCGTTTCAGATGGTTTTCATGGACTTGGCGGGCGCGCTCCGGATCGGCCTCGGGGTCGATCTCGAAAATGTAATGGACGGCTTCGCGCCAGTCCGCGCCTTCCGCATTTGCGTCAAGTAGCCGAATATACGTGACAAAATGGGCTTCGTCGTAGGCGGTGATGCTGTCCGACTGCGGCGGGGCAAGCTCGAATGGGGCAATCGTCATGGCTCGAAGTGATGCTTGCGACTCGCGTTAACGATGTCAAAGTCTATCACGATCCTGTACATTTTGGTGCCTTGTTCGGCGTGTTGCGTCCACAGCTTAACCTATACCCCGGAACGGCATAAGCAGAAAACCTAGCGATTCCGGTTTCTTGGGTTCTTGAAGAGTATACTCCGTGGTGAAATACTCTGCAATGGCTGCCTGTCGCCATCATGCGATTACGAAAGGCATTGGCAGCGAATTTGAAGCGTCTCCGGCTTGCGGCGGAGCTGTCCCAGGAAGAGCTCGCCCACCGGGCAGATATGGACAGAACCTATGTGAGCAGTCTGGAGCGGGGAAACTACGCCGCGACGGTCGATATGCTCGAACGGATTGCCGACGCGCTCGGCGTCGAACCACTCGATTTGCTGCGCTCGGAGGGTCCGACGACCGAATGATAGCGACGGACTGAATAGCATCGAACCCCGCCCGGCGGAACCGGGCGGGGCCTGATTGCTGGACAGTCAGTCGCCGTTGGTGGGGCGATTGCGCGACCAGATGAGATTGAAGGTCTCGCCGTCCTCGTCGTCGAACAGGTTGGCGTAGATCGGGGCAGCGAAGCTCGGATCGTCGAGCTTGAGCGAGAGATAGTCGCGGCCCTCGTTGCTTCGCTTGGCCCAGCCCGCCCCGATTTCGGCGCGACCGACGAAGACCCTGTGGGTCGGCGCCTTGTCGTTCTGCACATCGGTTTCGGCTTCGATACGAACCTTCTTCTGCTGGACGCTCATCGTGACGATTTCGCCGGTGTAGCCCTTGGCGGTCTTGGTGAATGTGCCGATATTTGCCATGTCGATTTCCTTCTCGGTTCTCGAACCCGCGACCATCGCGGCCTCGATGGCGACGGCAGGG
>JANLSP010000215.1:0-7000 GCA_031362485.1 Novosphingobium sp. | reverse complement strand
GGTGCGCGACGAGATCGTGCCGATCAACCGCAAATATGGCATCGAGGAGTTGCTCAGCGCCTGTGCTGACTATCCCCGTTCGTCCAATTCACGGCGGATCACCTTCGAATATGTCATGCTCAAGGACAAGAACGACAGCGACGAAGACGCGCGCGAACTGGTCCGCTTGATCAAGCACTACAAATTGCCCGCCAAGGTCAACCTTATCCCGTTCAACCCCTGGCCGGGCGCGATTTACGAATGCTCGGAACCCGCGCGCATCCGCCGCTTTTCCGACATTATCTTTGATGCGGGTATCAGCGCGCCGGTGCGCACTCCCCGGGGCCGGGACATCGATGCCGCCTGCGGCCAGCTCAAAACGGCAGCGGAGAAGAAAAGCCGCGTCGAGCTGGACCGGCTCTACGCCGAGAAGCAAGCCGCGCTCGGCTGAACTAGGGTTCGCCCCATCGCGCTGCGGCAACGCCTCACCGCCCTATTCCACTATTTTTTCGCTCCATTCATCGCGGGTTAGCCCGAAGTGGCCTGTCAGACGTTATCCAACGGTCACATGACCCCGAGTTTCAAAAGGAGACCGAAGATGCAAAAGACTATTCTCTCTGCCGCCCTTGCGGCCGTTACGCTAACCGCCATTCCTGCCATGGCCCATGAAGGACGGCGTGGCCATCGGCACTACCAGTCAACTGATAACGGAGTTCGTTATTGGCGCGGCGAAGACGGGCGCTACCATTGCCGCAAAAGCAATGGCACGACCGGGCTGCTGATAGGCGGCGTTGCCGGCGCACTCGTCGGGCGCACGATTGATACCAGCGGCGACCGGACTCCCGGCACAGTGCTTGGCGCCGTTGGCGGCGCGCTGCTCGGGCGCGAAGTTGAGCGCGGTACGGGCCGCGCCCGCTGCCGCTAAATTGAGTTAGCGCGGGGTTCCAACCAGCTGCGGGTTGTGTATGGCGTTGCCATGCAACCCGCAGTCCTCGTTACCGGCGGCGCCCGGCGTATAGGCGCTGCCATTGCCACAGCCTTCGGCAAGGCTGGCTGGCATGTCGTGATACACCACCGCGATTCTCATGACGAATCTGAGCAGCTCGCGGCCTCCCTGCCCTCTGCTGAAACCATATCTTGCGATCTCGCCGATGGCGACGCCGCTGCCATGATGATTGCGACGCTTGCCGGTCGGCTGGGCGACTGGCGCGTGCTGGTGAACAACGCTTCGGTGTTCCAGCTTGACACGACCGAAGTGCTCGATCCGGCGATCCTGGCGGAGGCAATGGCAGTCAACGCCGAAATCCCGGTGCGGCTTGCCCAGGCATTTCTCGCGCAGGCGCCCGCACGCGGCGGGAGGCGGGTTATCCAGCTGACTGACCAGAAACTGGTCAACCCCAATGCCGATTTCCTCTCTTACACGATGAGCAAGCACGCGCTCGCAGCGACGATCCCGATGATGGCGATGGCACAGACCAATCCCGCCGACAGGATTTACGGTCTCGCCCCCGGTGCCAGCCTGCCGAGCTTCGACCAGCAGGAAGCCGAACATGACGTGAGCGGTCGGCTCAATCTGCTGCGCCGCCTTACGGAGCCCGGGGAACTGGCCGAGGCTGCTTTGTTCCTCGCGCAGGGCTGGCTGGCCAGCGGCGAGACACTGATTGTCGACTCGGGCCTGCATCTGGTGCCTGGGCAGCGGGACGTGATGTTCATGGCCAGGCACCTGCAAAGCCCCAGACACCAGCAAAGCCAGTGATCGAGGCATTCGCCGCCTCCACCGCGGTTGTTGCCCTCGCCGAGATCGGCGATAAGACGATGCTGCTGGCAATTGTGCTCGCCGCGCGGCTGCGCGCACCCTGGCAGATTCTCGCGGGCATACTGGTCGCCACGCTGGCCAACCATGCGCTCGCCGCGCTGGTCGGTCAGGAAGTCGCCGGGCTGATCGATGCCCCCTGGTTCCGCATCGCAGTGGCGCTGGGCTTCATCGCCATGGCCGCCTGGACGCTGATCCCGGACAAACTCGACGATGAAGACGGTTTCAGGCGCCGGGGCAGCGCTTTTTTGACCACTCTGGTCGCCTTCTTCCTCGTTGAAATGGGCGACAAGACGCAAGTGGCCACAGTGGCGCTCGGCGCGCAATATCGCGATGTCATGACTGTTGCGGCCGGAACCACGCTGGGCATGATGATCGCCAATACGCCTGCCGTGTTTTTCGGCGAAGGGCTGGTCAAGCGCGTTTCGCTCAGGGCAACGCGGATCGGCGCGGCGCTGCTGTTTCTGGTGCTGGGGCTGTGGCAACTGGTCGGCGCGCTGGGCTGGTCCTGATCTGCGTTTTACCGCTTTGTCCCAATGCCTGCTTGGCATAGGTACGCACTGATGTGGCTGCTCGACAAGATGCTCGGCGGGTTGATCCGCGATGGCCAGCTGGTCGTGACCGACCATGACGGCAAGCAATATTGCTATGGCGATAGCGCCGCTGTGCCGGTGCGCATCCGCCTGACTGACAGCCGCGCGGCATTTGATATTGCCAAGGATCCCCGCATGGGAACCGGCGAGGCCTATATGGACGGACGGCTGGTGGTCGAACCGCCGCACGATATCCGTGCCATGATATTGCTGGTGATGGGCAATGCCAACCGGCCAGGGCGCAAATTGGAAGCTCCCGGGCGGATGAAGCGGATGGTGGACCGCTTCGCCTCGCGGCTCGATCAGATCAACCTGCGGAGCAGATCAAGCAGCAATGTCGTGCATCATTATGGCCTCACCCGCGAATTCTACGAGCTGTTCCTCGATGAGGACCGGATGTATTCGATGGCCTATTACCGCGATCCGGCCAATTCGCTGGAACGTGCGCAGCTCGACAAGAAGGCGCTGATCGCGGCCAAATTGCGGCTGGAGCCCGGCATGCGCGTGCTGGATATCGGCTGCGGCTGGGGCGGCTTCGGGCTCTATCTCAACCGGCATTATGATTGCGAAGTGCTGGGCGTAAGCCTGGCTCCCGATCAGGTGGCATTTGCCAACGAACGCGCCGAAGCGGCAGGGGTATCCGGCAAGGTCAGGTTCGAGCTGATCGATTACCGCGATGTCGAGGGAGAGTTTGATCGGATTTCGAGCATCGGCATGATTGAACATCTGGGCAAGGCGCATTACGACGAATACTTCGGCAAGACCCGCGCACTGCTGGCCGGTGCCGGCGTCATGCTGACGCACACGATCGGCCGGACCAAGCCAAGCGGCGGAACCGATGCCTGGAACCGGAAATACATCTTTCCCGGACATTTCCTGCCTTCCGCCAGCGAGCTAGCGGCTGCGGCAGAGCGCAATGGCTGGGAAATCGCTGACCTTGAAGTGATGCGGTATCACTATGCCCATACCCTGGCCGAATGGTATCGCCGCACGGTCCTGCACGAAGCCGAAATAACCGCGCTCTACGACGCCCGCTTTTTCCGGATGTGGCAATTCTATCTGGCCGGGGTCGAGCAGGGTTTCCGGTCCGGCGGCATGGTCAACTACCAGCTGCAGACTATCGCCCGGCGTGACGCAGTGCCGATGACCCGCGATTATATCGAGACCGAGGCGCTGCGTTTGTCAGCCCTGGACGAAACGCCCGAGTGACATCTGGAGCGCAGCAAGGGCCGTCAGGGATAGGTGTCGCTCATCACTTTCCAGCTCAGCGCCACCAACCGCTCCAGCGCAACGGCATCAACGTCCGACAGCTTGTTGATGTAGAGGCAACACTTGCCGGTTTTGTGCTTGCCGAGCCGCGCGAATAGCGCGTCAGCCTCGGCCTGATGGTTGCAGTAGTTGCCCATCAGATAGATCGTCATCGCTGGCTTTCGCGGGCTGAATCCGCCCCGGCAGCTCGTGCCTTCGCGGCCGCTGTCATACTTGTAGCGGTAACTGCCATAGCCAATGATGCTCGGCCCCCACATCTGCGGCGCGCAGCCGGTCACCCGCCGGTGCATGGCATCAATCACCAAGGCTTCCTCGCGGCGGCGCGCATCCGGCACAGCGGCGATGAAATCAGCCACCGCCTGTGCGGTCGGCTTGGTCTTGGGTTCGCCTCTGGCCATCGTCTTGCCCTCCCTTTCGGCTTGCCCTAGGGGCCGGGCAAATCCTATCGCCAAGCCAGCGGAATTCCAGCCCCATGTCGCAAGCACAACAGTCCGATATTAAGCGCGTCGTCCTCGCCTATTCCGGCGGCCTCGACACCAGCGTCATCCTCAAATGGCTGCAAGTCACCTACAATTGCGAAGTCGTTACGTTCACCGCCGATCTGGGTCAGGGCGAGGAGCTGGAGCCGGCGCGGGCCAAGGCCAAGCTGATGGGCGTGCCCGACGAGCACATCTACATCGACGATCTGCGCGAGGAGTTCGTGCGCGATTTCGTCTTCCCGATGATGCGCGCCAATGCCCGCTATGAGGGCGATTACCTGCTCGGCACCTCGATTGCCCGGCCGCTGATTTCCAAGCGGCTGGTCGAAATCGCGCATGAGACCGGCGCCGACGCGGTGGCGCACGGCGCAACCGGCAAGGGCAACGATCAGGTGCGTTTCGAGCTGTCTTGCTATGCGCTCGATCCGGGCATCAAGGTGATCGCGCCGTGGCGCGAATGGGAGCTGACCAGCCGCACTGCGCTGATCGCGTGGGCGGAACAGCACCAGATCCCGGTGCCCAAGGACAAGCGCGGCGAAAGCCCGTTTTCAACTGACGCCAACCTGCTGCACACCTCCAGCGAAGGCAAAGTGCTGGAAAATCCGTGGGATGAGACCCCGGACTATGTCTATTCGCGGACGGTCAATCCCGAGGACGCGCCTGACGCGCCGGAATATATCGAAGTCGATTTCGAACGCGGCGACGGCGTAGCACTCAATGGCACGGCAATGTCCCCCGCCACCCTGCTCGCAGCATTGAACGAGCTCGGCCGCAAGCACGGCATCGGCCGGCTCGATCTGGTCGAGAACCGCTTCGTCGGCATGAAGAGCCGCGGCATGTACGAGACGCCCGGCGGCGAGATCTATGTCCGCGCGCATCGCGGCATTGAATCCATCACGCTGGACCGCGGCGCGGCGCACCTCAAGGACGAGCTGATGCCCAAATATGCCGAGATGATCTACAACGGCTTCTGGTTCGCGCCCGAGCGCGAGATGCTGCAGGCGGCGATCGATCACAGCCAGGCGAAGGTCTCGGGCACGGTGCGACTCAAGCTCTACAAGGGCTCGGCCAGCGTGGTGGGCCGCAAGTCGCCCAACAGCCTTTATTCCGAGCGCCACGTGACATTCGAGGACGATGCCGGGGCCTATGACCAGAAGGACGCCGCCGGGTTCATCAAATTGAACGCCCTGCGGCTCCGCCTGCTGGCGCATCGGGACAGGTAAGTCCGGGCTTAAATCGTATGGAATCAACATTCAATTCGCCGCTCCACAGCTTATCCCGGATTTGTCCACCGGGGATGCGACGAGCTGTGCATTACCCCCACATTTTTTGCTTGCGCGACTCACTTTTGGGGCGCAGCTTCAACTTGTCGAAAGGGAAGATTGATCCTCAGCTTCCGGGCCTAACCGCCTGAAAGTGAAAGGAAAAACTCAACCTGATCGGGGTGTCTGCGATGCCCGCAGCAGCGTCGGAAAACACGCAGAGCAGACCCTTCGGGAGAAGCTTTCGCGAACCGCAGATGCAGCGAGAGGCGCAAGGTCACCGGCAGGCTCCAGGCGAGCCGGAAGGAGCGGAAGCGAAGCCGCGCAGATGGGCCGCAAGGCCAGGAAGCAAGGCAGCGCCAAGCAACTGAAGGACGCCGGCAGGCAGCGCGGGTTGCAAGACTCAAGCAGGTCGGTCGGAAAGGTTTGAAGCGGCCCTTGGAACCGCCAGGTGGAAGGAAAGACTTCTCTGAAGTCAATCCAACCGCCTGACGGGACCGCACGCCGGCGCTAGTATGCCGGCCAATGGTTGCAACTGTGCTTGACGTTTGGAGGTGGGCCGCAAGGCAAGCTGGACAGCGCCGGGCAGGTAAGACAGCCGGACTATCAACCAATGACCGCGCAATGGTTCACCCCGGAGCAGGTCAGGCCCGATGCGACGAGCATCACGATGCCAAAGCACCCCGGTGCCAAAAGCACGCGCGGCGCTCGATGAGCATCACTGCGGCCCGGTTGAACGTCAGGCAGGTTCAATGCAGCCGCCAATTGGCCACATGCGGCACAGGCGACAGTGGGGTCGGCAGCAATGCCGGCCCCATTTTGTATTCAGCCGCGGGCCTGCGGCGCAGCAAGCCATTTTTGCGGCTTTGCATTTGGCTCGCTTGTATCTTGACAAAACGAACCATATGGGTTATATGCCCAGCCGTCGGTTCCGACTGACAGCCAGCGACGGGTGCGGGAGGCGGTCAGCGCTTCGCTCTTCCATCCCCCGCGCGGCGGCCGGCGCTCCCAGGCGGAAGCGTCCGCGCACCAACGCATGCGAAGAGCGGCCGGCGATCTCCGGGCGCAGAAATTCGGGGTATGCCCCGATGACCGGCGGCACAATCGCGAGCCCTAACCGCCGCCACTTTGCATTGCAGGGCCGAGCCGATCAGTCCCCCGTCAGGTCCGCTGTCCGGCCATTCGCCATCCAGGACCAGTCAGGCAAGCTTGTATGCCCCAGGCACCACCCGCGCCGGCCGCCAGCCCGTCCGCGTCATTCCGGCCCGCTCACCCTGAGCCTGTCGAAGGGTATGTCCGGGCTCGCCTCCGGATGATTGCGTTTGCGCGAAAGCCCTCAGGCCGCCAGTCCCGCCCCTTCCGGCTCATCCGCGTCGAACTGATAGAACCGATCGTACTGCTCGCGGTAGGCCAGGATCGGCCCGTCACCTTTGACCAGCAGCGGACGGCGTTCGCTCTTCTTGCTGTTCCAGATGGGAATGTCCTGTTCCACTTGCTTGACCAGATCGCGCATGCGCGCCTGGGTCACGCGCAGCTGGCCGTCGGTGAGGCCGGGGATGTGATAAAGCTGCCAGCGCAGATGCGACCACTCGCTGTTGATCGGTG
>JANLSP010000153.1:0-12985 GCA_031362485.1 Novosphingobium sp. | reverse complement strand
CGCTCTCGGAACACGGCGAAGCCAAAGCGATGGAACTAAAACACATTGATACGGCTTTTTGGCGCTACGCAAAAGTGCGCTGGCCAACTGCGCCGGTCCAGTTGCGGTGAAGCTGGCTCCAAAATACGACTACATCATCGTCGGCGCCGGCTCGGCCGGCTGCGTGCTGGCCAACCGGCTGAGCGAAGATGGCCGATCGACTGTCCTTCTGATCGAGGCCGGATCTCGTGACTGGTCTCCCTATATCCATGTGCCGGCGGCGATCGTCAAACTGATAGGTAATCCTGCGCGCGACTGGATGCACCTGACCCAGCCCGATCCATCGCGCGACGATCGGGTCGATCTGTGGTCTGCGGGAAAGGGCCTCGGCGGCTCCAGCTCGATCAACGGCATGCTCTACGTGCGCGGGGCGCCAGCAGATTTCGACGCTTGGGCAGCACTTGGCAATCCGGGCTGGAGCGCTGCCGACGTCGCGCCGCTGTTCCGCCGGATTGAGCACACAACCATCGGTCAGGACCAGGAGCGAGGGCGCGACGGGCCAATGTCCGTCGAACATCTTCGCACCCGCCATCCCCTCGGCGAAGCATTGGAAGAAGCAGCAATCGCTTACGGCTTACCCCGTAGAGTCGACTATAACGGGCGAATTCAGGAAGGCGTGTCGCCGCCACAGGTCACGCAGAGGCGCGGCATGCGATGGAGCGCCGCGCGCGGCTATCTGGATCCCGCACGAGGCCGGCGTAATCTCACAATCATCACTGGCGTGCAGGTCGATCGGCTGCAGGTCGAAGGGAGCCGCTGCACCGGCATCGCAACTCGTGATCGCGGAACAGTCCTGGCAAATCGCGAAGTGATCGTCTGCGCAGGTGCCATGGGCAGTCCGAAACTCCTTATGTTGTCTGGCATCGGCCCCGGCGCCATGCTGCGGGCTGCCGGAGTTGAGGTAACGCGCGATAGCCCACAGGTCGGACGCAATCTTCAGGAACATCCGCACGTCGCCGTCAGTCACGAAGTGATGCAGCGCACGTTCAACATGGAGATCAACTCACTCCGCATAGCCTGGCATATGATCAACTGGGCGTTATTCCGAAGAGGACCCGCAACCAGCGCCTTTCCGCACACTGTCGGCTTTTTCCGGTCCGATCTGGAATTGACCGAGCCCGATTTGCAACTGATGTTCGGCCCCTTCGCATTTGCGGTAACCCCCGATGGAGTGGTGCCCTATCTGAAGCCAGCAGTAACCAGTGTGGTCGCGCTATCCTATCCGCACAGCCGGGGGTCAATTGGCCTGCGCTCGGCTGCATCCGATGATCACCTGATAATCGACATGAAGCTGCTCGACGATCCCCGCGACGTCGCGGCGCTGGTTCGCGGATGCCGGATCATGCGCGCCATTTTCAAGCAAGGCGCCATTGCACGTCACGTCGTGCGCGAACGGCTGCCGGGTGCCCAATTTGAAAGCGACAAGGAACTAGAAGCCTATGTTCGCGCGACCAGTTCGCCTACCAACCATCCAATGGGGACCTGCCGAATGGGGAGCGCCAGCGAAGGCGCCGTCGACGCGCGGCTTTGCGTTCATGGGCTGGATGGGCTGCGAGTCATCGATGCTTCGGTCATGCCGCGCCATGTCAGCGGGAACATCAACGCCGCAGTGCTGATGATAGCCGAAAATGGTGCTGAGATGATCAGGGCAGATAATAACTGAATCAGCCCTGATAAGCATTTCAAGTCAATACAGGCGCCATCCCAGGATTGTCAGATTGGCTTCACCGTGCCCAGTAAGCAAATCCCGGCGATGGCGAGCCAGTAGACATTGGCCATGATCCGCGACCAGCCGATCTCGCGCTTGAAGAAGGTGTGCCAGCACAGGGCCAAACGCCGCTGTTGGTGCGCAAGGCCGCATTGCATGCTAATCTTCCAGGCCTGATCTTCCCAATTTCTCTCAGACCGGTGCTGCATGATGTATCGATCTCACAGCGATCTTCGCCAGACGGACAAGTCTGCGCTGGTTCCTTTGCCAACCCGCGCGTTTCACATAGGGTACCAGAGGATTGCAGTGGGGCCTTGCGTGCCAATCGCAGATTTCAATCCGGAGACCGATCGATGAATGCCCCGGCCACTCTTCGAATGGCGATCGAAAATGGCGAGTTCTTCCTCGCGCCGGGCATGCACGATATGCTTGCAGCAAAACTGGCCCGCCAAGCTGGATTTGAGTTCGGTTACGCGAGCGGCTTCTGGCTTACCGCTTCGACTTACGGCCTGCCGGATGCCGGGATTGCCACCTACACCCAGATGCTCGACCGGGTTGCTACATTGGTCCGGTCGACCGACGGAATGGCTATCATCGCTGATGCGGATACGGGCTATGGTGGGCTGCTCAATGTGCACCACACTGTGCGTGGTTACGAGCAGGCGGGCGTGGCTGCGATCCAGTTGGAGGACCAGGAATTCCCCAAGCGCTGCGGGCACACAAAGGGCAAGCGTGTCGTCGAAACTGCCGAGATGGTGGCCAAGATAAAGGTCGCGTGTGAAGCGCGCTCAAAACCACATGGTCCACTAATCATTGCGCGTTCTGATGCCAAGCAACCTGAGGGAGTGGATTCGATGCTGCGGCGTCTTGAAGCTTATGCCAAAGCGGGGGCGGATTTGTTGTTTCCCGAGGCACTGGCCGATGAGGAGGAAATGGCCTTCGTTGTCGCGCGCCTGCCTAAGCCGGCGATTGCAAACATGGCCGATGGCGGTGACACGCGTATCCTGCCTGCGGCAAGACTGCAGGAGATCGGTTTTGTCGGTGCGCTCTTTCCGGCGATGACCGCGCTGGCATCAGCCGCCGCTACGCGGCATGCACTCCAACGGCTCAAGGCGACCGGAACCAGTATCCACGGGGATATCGAGCTGTTCTCATTCCACGAGATGTGCAGTCTGATCGGCTTTGACGAGATTTACGAGCTCGACAGGCGCTGGGAAGAACTACAGGCCCATTAAGCTGCGCAAGCGATTGGCACCGAGCCGGGAAATCAGCTCTTGCAATCGCCCGCGCGCTCGCTGGTGATCTTCATTTCGATGTTGGCTTTGCCGCCGGGCAGTTGCGGCTGATTCAACTCGCCGCCCATCGTCATTTCGATCTTTTCCATCGTGTAGGCGCCGTTCATGGTCATGGTGGTGGCGCCCATCGAGCCGCCGGTGCAGACCAGCTTGCCGCTCATCGTGCCGCCGCCTTGCTTGAAATCTTCCATCTTGCAATCGCCCTGCTGCATCGAGCGGGAAAAGTCGCGCACGCCGAGCTTGGCCTGGGCCGCGCTCATGCAGAGTTCGTTCGATTGCGATTTGCCGAGCATTCCGCTGGCGCGCTGCGCGATCTCGGGCGGAGCTCCCGGGATGTCGAACTTGGTCATCTGCATGGTGTTTTTCCAGTTACCCGGCGTGAGTTCGCCGTCTGCCTTGCCGCAGGCAGAAAGGAGCATGGTAACAGCCACGATTGCGATCTTGTGCTTCACGGTAAATTCCTTCGCTTTGCCGGATCCGGCCGAATGCCGAAGGCCGTATCTGAGAGTAGTGTTTACCGGGAGTGCCATGCCATACGGCAATGCCCTAGATATGGCAGGCGCACAGGGCCGCAAATGGAAGTTTGCGGGAGATGCAGCCAATAGTGTTCCGGAATGAACTACCCCCCGTTCTTATCCCGAGCCAAAGTCCCTGTTCGGCGCGATGGCAGCCTTGTCCCAAGAGTGCCCGGCCTCTGTCAAGGCCCGTTTGGTGTGCCATAATTGTGGGATTGGCAGGTCATTGGAAAATGGACGATATCGTCCCCCGGTCCAGTCGCGCGGCAGTGGCCGTTCAAATGTTCAGGGCAGCATCCACGCGCACCGCGCGGCGGATGGTTCCAATTCAAGCGGAGGTTTGCGCAATGGTGAAGTCGGCGCGGCCAGGCCTTTTGGCAGTGCTGGCGCTGCTCTGCCTCGCGCTGCTGCCTGCAAGCGCCAGGGCAGCCGAAGACATGCCCAAATACCTGCAGGACCTCGATAGGGCCTATCGCTCCGGCGACTGGGTGCTGCAATGCGACAGCGCGCGTGTCTGCCGCATTCTGGGCGTGGTCCGCAAGTCCGGGCGCGGCAGCGACACGCGGGCGGTCGTCACGATCAGCCGCGGCATCGAAAGGCAAGCGCAGTATCACGTGCGTTTCGCGTTCATCGACGACCACGGCTTCGACATGCCTCCGCCTGATCAGAGCGTGCGGCTCTATACGCGAGGCCAGCCCAGAATGCTGCCACCGGTTCCCTTGCAGCTGGGCGCGGCAGAGGGCGATGCGCGCTATCCGCAATACCGGACGAACAGCGAACAGGCGTGGCGGATCGTTTCAGCGCTGCGCCACTGGCCTCGGGCCGTTCTGCGCAGTCGCGGCGGCGCCTATTCAAACATGCCGATGGGCAATCTTGACCGGCTGCTGCGCCGGATGGACCGAATGCAAAGGCCGCTGGCGGGCAGTTTGTCTCCGGCTGAAGAAGCCAGATGGATGAAGGAATACCACTATACCGTGGTCCGCTCTCGCAGACCTGAAGACCTCGCCATCCCCGACGATGTGATGCTTGCTTGCGACAGCTATACTCACGTCAATTCGCACGAAGGCTGGCAGGTTGGTTCCAACCACATCCTGTGGATCGCCCATTGCCCCGAAGGCGCGAAGATCTTCCTGGGCGAGCGGCTGACGGGCGCGGACGGTGAGCGCGGCCGCTATCGCCCGCCAGTCCCCTTCCATGTCAGGGACACGAAAGGCCGCATTCGGCCCGCGCATGATGCAAATTTTGACAGTGAGAGATCGCTCCTGCAACTCATGCTGGAAAAGAACGGCCGCTGGGACTGCGGCCACCGCCTGCAACTCGGCTATCTGAAACAGGGCGGTTTCGGCTTGATCGAGGACCGCCGCATGCCGATGTGCCGGGGGCTGCCGTCTGCCTATTGGCTGCTGGCCTGGTCGCCGACCAGCTGGAAGCTGGCGGATTAGCGAGTCGAGCGGGGCTTACCGCCTGACCAGACCCTTCGGCCTCACCACGCCAAGATCGAAGTGCGTTACCACCCCCGGCGCCGCATCGCACACCTGCGGCACCACGGTGCAGCCGACCAGGCCCGTCCACGGCAGGCCGAGGAAGGGGTGCCGCCCATCGAAGTCTTTCTGTGCCATCAGCTGGCATTCTAGCGGCGGGTCGCCGTGGATGCGCACGCGGTACATCGCTTCGCCCTGTTCCCACAGCGGATCGAGGTCTTCGCCGAGCTGCCAGTAGAAGTGATAGACCACCAGCGGCGCGCCTTCGACCCACGCGGTCCACTCGTAATGCTGGCCGCCGACGGTGCCCTTTTTTACTTCGCCGTAGAGGTGCTTGATGTCCTTCAGCGCCGTGGACACCTCGAACTTCACCGTGACGTTCTCAATCTCCTTGCCCAGTGCCTCGGCGATCATCGCCATCGATGAGTAGAAGAACTTGTAGGTCTCGGGCGAGCGCTTCGGGTTGGCGAGCAGCTCTGCGGGGTCCATGCCAAAGCCCATGATCTCGGTGTAGATCATCGGATTGCGAACCTTGTCGATGATCTCGGTAACCTCGACGCAATCGACGCGGTTCATCAGCCGCAGCAGGGTGATCGGCAGCACGTCGCCGGAAAAGCCCGGGTGGATGCCGCAGCCATGGAAGCTGGTTCCGCCCGTCTTGCAGGCCGCCTCGACCCGCGCGGCCTCCTCGGGGATCCACTTATTGGGCAGGAACGGCCCGGCGGGCGAGACCACGTTCTTGCCGCTCGCCAGCAGCTGGCAGACCATGTCGATCGGCGGTGTCATCATGCTTGGCGCGAAGAGCACGCAGTCGGCATCCATGGCGAGGATCTCATCGGCGCTGCCCGTCGCCAGCACGCCGGTTTTGGGCAAGCCGACGAGGTCGCCCGCATCCTTGCCGACTTTCTCGGGGTTGGTGACATAGACCCCAACGAGATCAATCACCGGGTTTTCGATGAAATACTTGAGCGCGGCCGAGCCGACAGTGCCGGTAGCCCACTGGATGACGCGGTAGGTCTTGTCTGACAACGTGCTCACTCCCTTAGTTCAGTCCGCGCAATTGCCCGCCATCGACGCGGTAGTTCGCCCCGGTGATGAAGCCCGAAAGCGGGCTCGCGAGCAGACAGGCGACCATCGCCAGCTCGCGGGGCGTGCCAAGCCGGCCGGCAGGCGGCATTTCAAAGACATTCTGGTCGGCGAAATTCTGCGAGACGTCCTCCGGGCTCATCTCGGGATCGCCAAAGCGCTGGCGGCCGAACCGCAGGAGCCCGTCGACCATGATGACCCCGGGGGTGAGCACATTGGCCGTCACGTTCACCCCGCGCAGCGATCCGGCGAGGCTGACGGTATAGTTGAGCAGCGCAGCTTTTGCCGCCGAATAGTCGGTGCCCATGAAATTGGGCTGCATGGCAACCGCGCTCGAGACATTGACGATACGCCCGAATTTCGCCGCGACCATGTCCGGCACACTCAGCTGGCATAATCGGACTGCGCCCAGCGTGTTGGCGCGGTAGTTGGTGATGAAATCTTCAATGTCGATCTCGGCTGGGGCCTTTGAAGTATTGCCCTTGGCATTGCCGCCGGCATTGTTGATCAGGATCTCGATATTGCCGCCCAGTGCCGCCACGGCCTGCGCATGAACTGCGTCCGCCTCGCCATCGCCGGCCAGTTCGCCAATCGACACGCCTGCCGCGCCGATATCGGCAGCAACCTTTTCGGCCCGCTCACGGTTGCGACCATGCACGACGACGCGCGCGCCTTCCTGGGTCAGCATGTGGACGATCGCCTCGCCAATGCCGCTGCTGCTGCCTGTCACCAGGACGCGGCGGCCCTGCAATTGAAGATCCATGTCACCTCTAACCCAGTCTGCCTGCCGGCCTGCGCTGCGTCAGGCGGCGGTCTTGTTTTTGCCTTCGCCCTCAGGCGAGCGCGTCGGTTTGCACTTCGCGGAAGTCTCCCGAGGCAAAGACCTGCTTCGAGTGATCACTGATCCCCATGGCGACGAGCAACCGGCCAAATCCCATATACTGGCCGATCATCATGCCAAGCTCGAGAATTTCGGGCGGCGTAAAGTGTGCGAGAAGCCGATCAACGAATGGCTGGTCAATCCGCTGGTGATCGTAGGCGAGCCGATCGGCGAATTCGACAGCGAGGCGTTCGCGCTCATTGAGATCGCGATCCGCCTCGGGCAAGTCGAGCTGCGCTATGCGAGTCTCGTCGAGCCCCTGTTCCTGCGCGGTGGCATAGCGGGCATTCATGCAAGCCTGGCAATTGTTGAGCCGCGCAATCTGGATTCGCGCGATCTCCTTGATCCGGGTTTCAAGAACGCCGTTTTCGTGTGCCGGATAGAAGAACGAGAAATAGCGTTCGAACATTTCGGGGTTGTGGGCCATGACTGCGTTGAGCGCCGGATCGCGGCCCTCCAGACGGTCACGCTCGACGCGCTCGCGAAAGAAATCATCCAATTTTTCGTCGGGCACGAGAGGAAGGCGGCTCATGGGAATTCCTGAGGTTGCTGGTACGCCCGATGGTTGCATGGTCCAGCCCGGTCCGCAATGCCGATTTGCTGCAAGTCATCGGGTCTTGCTCTAGCCCGACTGGAGCACAACCCGGCCAGTCACCAGCCCATCGATTTCGGCACCGCTGAAGCCCGCTTCGGCCAGCACTTCGCGGCTGTGTTCTCCGAGCATCGGCACGGCACGGTCGAGCCTCAGGCGCTGGCCTTCAAAGTTCCAGTGACCGCCGACATGCCTCACATCGCCATAAGCCGTGTGGCGGTTGGTAGCGACGAGCCCGAGGCGCTGGTTCACGGCGCTGCCGAGAAAGGCATCCTGCTGCTGGGTGCGCGCCGGCACGGCGAGAGCACCGGCTTTTTGCGCCAGCGCAATCGCTTCGCCCTGCGGCATTATGGCGATGGCGCCTGCGATCGCCGCGCTGTCCATAGCGCCAAGGCTCGCCGCCAGGCGCTGCAGCGCGGCTTCATCGGCCAGCAGGGCCAGCCAGCCATCAGCAGCCTCATATAGCCGGTCGCCCGGTCGCGTGCCCATCTGCAGGGAATCGAGGCGGGGGTAGGGCGCCAACTCGCCGCTCGCCGTCATGTGAGTCTCGCTGCCAGTCAGCAGCGATGCGCCGAGCAGCGACGAGGCGACGAACTGCCCTTCACCAGTGCGCTCACGCTCGATCAGCGCAAGCATGAGGCCATAGAGCGAGGACATTGCCGCCTGATGGTCCATCATGCCGAACCGATGCCAGAGCGGCTTGTTGCCTTGCCCTGCGCCTTCATATTCCCAACCCGCCGACGACTGAAACATCTGGTCGTAGCCCGGCCAATCCTTGCGCGGGCCGAGCGGCCCGTAGGAAGAGACATGACAGTAGATCAGCCGCGGATTGATGGCGCGCAGGCTATCGTAGTCGATCCCGAGCTTGCGCGCGGCTGGCATGCGCTGGTTGTGGTGGACAATGTCCGCCTCGGCCACCAGCCGCTCCACCACCTGACGCGAATCCGGATGCTTGAGGTCAAGCGCCAGCGAGCGCTTGGAGCGCTGGCAACCGAAGAATGACCACTCGGCCGCCACTCGCATCGGATCCCCGCCCAGTGCCTCGATCTTGATCACGTCTGCGCCGAGATCGCCGAGCAGCATCGGAGCGAGCGGTCCGGCAAGGAAACTGCCGAAATCGAGCACCCGCAGGCCTTCGAGCGGATGCTCGATTGCGCGTGGTGCAGCGGGCTTTGCGGGCCGGGAACGCGGCCGCCATTCGGACAGGATCGCGTCCCGGTCTGCATCGAGCCGGGGGGCGGAGAAGGGCTTGCGGGCGGGCGGGGTGGTGACGAACGGCATACCGGGCTGGAGCGTGCGGCCGGTCTCGGCATCATCCACTTCGAGCACATAGCCATTGGCATGACTCTGCTCGTCGGAATAAAGCGCGCCCATGGGCTGTGCCGGCTGCACGGCGACATCGCTGGCCCACAGGTCTTTCAGCCAGACTTCGCTTGGCAGCTTCTTGAACGCTGCCTTGCACCAGCCGAAGTCGGGCCAATACGCGCTGGGAGTTGCCAGGTTGGCCGCTACACGATCCACTTCGGGCATAGCCTCCATGGTTGCCACCACCAGCGGCGACTTGCGGACATCGCCGATGAAATGCAACCAGACACCGTCGCTGCATTCGACGAGCGTGGCCTCGGTCTGGAACTTGGGCATGCCGTATTCCAGCTTCGGCGAAGGCGCTTCGACTTGCCGCCAGAACATCTGCATCGGCACCAATGCGCCCTGGAGCAGGCTGGTGCGCACCGCGCCCGGCGGTCCGCCGCGGCGCAGATTGTAGATGCGCGTGGCAATGCCGATCGCTGCCAGCCAGGTCGCACCCCAAGAGCCGAGCGGAAAGCGCAGATAGACCGGACCATCCTTGCGCGCGACCGGCGCCTGCTCGTCCATGATCCCCGCTGCCGCCAGCACCAGCGAATCGTGCGCGGGCACCTCATCATCTTCATGACCCTCGGGAAAACCCGGTATCGAGGCGACGATGAGATCGGGTGCCAGCGCGGTGAGGCTGGCTTCGTCAACGCCCCGCTCGCGGGCCTGTGCTGGGGTATAGTCGTGCACTACGACGTCGGCGGCCCTGACCAGGGCTTCGAAAGTCTTGCGATCCGGTCCGACAATGTCGAGCGCAATGCTGCGCTTTGACCTGTTCCAAACTGTGAAGGGCGGCGTGCCTCTGAGGCGCGTACCTTGCCGGGGCTCGACCTTGATTACGTCGGCGCCGCTTTCGGCAAGGATCAGCGACGCGACCGAGCCAGCCAGACCCTCCGACAGGTCAATGACGCGCAGGCCACCCAGAATGCAATCTGCCATCGGCCACTCCCATGTGTCAGAAATCTCGTGTCGGCGTCAGGCTAGGGCGATTGTTCCATGCAATGCAATCGCAAACCGGGCAATCATCCGATCGGGTCAAATTCCAGATACAAGTGTTGCATGGCCCTGAGGATATAGGTCGGCTCATAGTGAAAGCGGCGTTCGCCTTCGGGGCCGTGGTGCTCTTCAGACAGACGTATGTTGCCCATGCGCGCCAGCAGCCGTTCGATGCTCACGGCGACTTCACGGCGGGCGAGTGGAGCGCCGATGCAGGTGTGCGCGCCGCGCCCAAAGGCAAGGTGTTCCTTGATCTTGGGCCGATCCATGTCGAAGTGGTTCGGGTTTTCGAACCGCGCCGGATCCCGATTGGCGGCCATGTGGCTGAGCAAGATGGTCGTCCCCGCCTTGATCTCGACCCCGCCGATGGTGGTGGTCTTGACACAAAGCCGGCCGCCGCTTTTCACCGAGCCGTCATAGCGCAGGATTTCCTCGATGAAGTCGTTGATGCGTTTGGGGTTGGCGCGCAGTTCGGCTTGCACGTCCGGACGCTCGGCGCTGACCCGGAAGGCATTGGCGAGCAGCCGGTTGGTGGTGTCCTGCCCGGCGCCGAACAGGAAAGCGCCCAGCCCGGTGATGTCGACCAGGCTGGGCTTTGAGCCATCGGGATACCGCGCCAGTGCCAACTCGGTCATGATTTCGCCCTCGCCGGTGAGGCCCAGCAGTCTCGCCAAGGGGCGGACAAGCGCGTGGTTGGCGGTCCGCCGCTTGGCGATATAGCCGAAGATCTCCTTGCCGATCTTGGCAATCGGATGGTCAGTCATGTCTTCTGGCCCGTCGCCGATCTTGGCGGGAACGGCGTTCTGCAGCCAGTCGCGGAAGCGATTGCGGCCTTCTTCGGGAATGCCCAACAGATCGGCGATGACCAGCGTCGCGTAAGGCCCGCCATATTGCTCGGGCAGGTCGACTTTGCCCGCGGCGGCGAACTCGCCAATCAGCGCGTCGGCGCTGGCGCGCAGCTTTGGTTCCAGTTCCTTGAGCCGGCTGGGGGTGAACAGCGTGGCGATGATCGAACGCAAGTCGAGATGGCGCTGCCCGCTCTCGGTGACGACTTGCTCGGCGAAGGGAAAGTTCTTGCGTTCGGCCTCGACCCGCTCGGCAATATCGTCACCCTCGACTTCGAAAGGCACGCCCGGGATCGGGCCGGTGACTGCGTTGATGCTCGAGAAATGCTCGGTGTCGAGCATGATTGCCACGGTTTCCTCATAGCCGGTGATGGCCATGACATTGCGATGCGGCAGCCGGGTGACGCGGCCCTGATCGCGCAGGAAATCGAAGTAGCTGTGCGGATCGTCGATCAGCCCGGGGTCCGTATAAAAATCGGCGGTGGCGTAATCGGTCAACGGTGGTCTCCTGTGGAGCCGAAAGTGATCTACGCTGTATCACATGTCAACAGATGCTGGCTGGGGCGGCAGGATTCGGACCTGTAGCATCTGGTGACGACCTCAATGCCGTAAGATTTCGAATTTCCTTGCTCCATCAATCATATTGCTACGATAGGGTGCTACATTAACTGCTACAAGAAGGAGTCCCATGCTCGATCGATTTTTAACGCGACGGCCAGGGTCAGCATATTGGCAGCTCCGGGTCCCAGTGCCAAGTGATGTTCAAAAAGCATTCGGGCGCAAGGAGTTCACGAAGTCGCTTCGGGAACGAGACCGGGCAAAGGCTGCGGAAAGGGCCCTTCCGATCCTCGCCGAGCTGTATGCCGAATGGGAAATGTTGCGACGGACGATGGCCGCGTCAACGGCGGGCACGCGATCTAGAGCCATCACCGAAGCTGACCTACTTGAGATGTCTTTCAAGCTGTATGGTCAAACCCGCGACATCGCAGGCAAAAGGCGAGAGGAGAGATACATTGACGATCCAGCGGGCAGCTGGGGAGGAATTGAGGATCGGGAGATTGCCCTCACGAAAATCAATCGCGAGTTCGCCAATGGAGATATGACTCGATGGGCAGGCGTGACAGATCGGGTGCTCCAGAAGCGCGGACAAATTATCGACCCCGACGATGAGACCTTCATGCAAGCAGCCCGCATGTTCGCAGAAGTCACACTCGCTGCTCTAAACGTTGAGCACCGGCTCGACCTAGGCGAACTTTCGCCCAAACCATTGAGCGATGTATTGGATCGTGCGCAGGTTCACATGGATACAAAGGCGGGTGAGCGGGTCGATATTGCTTATTCCACCTTGGTTGATGCCTACATGCGGATGTGGATGGCGGCACGGTCGGGTGAAAAAGAAACCAACACAGAGCAGCAGAAGCGTGCAGTATTTAAGCTCTTTGGTGAATTCTGGGAGGATAAGCCGATCCGAGGTGTCAAGCCGAAGGATGCAGCGGAATTCTTCGACCAACTGAAGCTATTGGACGCGAACTGGGCGCGCTCGCCGAGACTGCGGGAACTTCATTGGCGAGATCTTCTCAGCGCTTGTGGCAATCAGGAAAACGGGCTCGCCGCCACCACTATGAATCGCCACATGCGGACGCTGAAGAGTCTTTGGGAGTGGGCGGAACAACGTGATCACTGCGTAGGCCGAAACCCATTCAGGGATTTCAACACAAGGATCAAGTTGGGTGAGAACTCCCATCCCTACCGCGCCTGGGAGAATGATGAACTAAAGGTGCTTTTCTCTCCGCCACCCAAGCGGTCAGATATCACCGAGATGATGATCGTGGCCATGTTCACCGGCATGCGCCTAGATGAAATTGCCTCCCTTACGTGGGGTAGGTTGCGCGAGAAAATCGAGGGTGACGTCGCAATAACTTACTTCCATATCGATGATGCGAAGACGCAAGCGGGAATCCGCGATGTGCCAGTGCATCCGGCTCTGGGTTGGCTCGTTCGTCGATCACGGGGTGACTGCAATGCTCGGCTTTGGCCAAACCTCAACCTCGAAGGTGTCGGCAAAAAGGCAGGCGCTGACGCCGGAAGAGAGTTCTCAAGTTTTAAACTCAAGCGTGGGTTTAGTAGTCGGCAAAAAACATTTCACTCATTTCGTAAGAATGTGACACGTATCATAGAGCGAGCCGGTGTCTTAG
>JANLSP010000102.1:0-2713 GCA_031362485.1 Novosphingobium sp. | reverse complement strand
CGTCGTCGCCCGATAGCTGGCAGAACCCGCCCTTTATGCCCATGCGATGGTCGGTGACGCGGCTCAGGTCGCCGCTCGCATCCTTGATGCCGATAATCTTGCCGGGGAAACGGTTGGCCAGCTCGCACACCGTCTCGGGCTTGAGGTCGGTCACCGTGCGGCCCGGCACGTTGTAGAGCATGATCGGCAGGTCGCTCGATTCGGCCAGATGCGAAAAATGCGCGATCAGCCCGGCCTGGCTCGGCCGGTTGTAATAGGGCGCAACCACCAGCGCGGCGGCGGCGCCAGACTTCTTCGAAAAATTCATGTGCAGCGCCGCGTTCCTGGTATCGTTGCTGCCGCAGCCGGCGATCACCGGCACGCGCCCTGCGGCCTGCTCGATGCAGACCTCGATCACCCGGTGGTGCTCGGCGTTGCTCAGCGTCGAGGCCTCGCCGGTGGTCCCGCAAGGGACCAGCGCTGAGGATCCCTCCTCGATCTGCCAGTCAACCAACTTGCGAAATGCGACCTCGTCGAACGCTCCGCCGCGAAATGGGGTTACCAGAGCCGGTATCGAGCCGGAGAACATCGACTTTTCCCTCATCTTTGCAGCATGCGGGCCTTGCCGCGCGCACCGCCACGTTTCATTCAGCGTCTGATAAGGAGCCTTTTTCCAAAATGTCCAGTATGCAGCGTGTCCTCAGCTTAGTAGTTTTGACCAGTCTTGCCCTCGTCGCTGCTCCGGTGCAGGCCCAGGAAGGCCGCGAATGGGACCTCGCGCGTGCCCAGAACGCCAGCGCCCCGCGCACCGCAATGGGACAGGCGATCGAGCGCTGGCGGCTGCTGTCGAAGAACGATGGCTATCCGTTCTCGGAATATGCCGGCTTCCTGCTGACCTACCCCGGCTTTCCCGAAGAGGCGAAGATTCGCGGCTATGCCGAACGTGCGCTGACCCGCGAGACGGTGGACTATCCGCGCCTCATTGCCTTTTTCGATCGGGTCAAGCCTACCACCAACCCGGCCAGGGCGCTCTATGCCCTCGCGCTGTCCGCCGCTGGACGCCGCGAAGCGCGCGCCGTGGCGATCGAGGCCTGGCGCGGCGGTGCGATGAGTGAAACCTCCGCGGCTGCGCTCCAATCCCAGTTCGGCCGCGATTTCACCGCCGCCGACTATGACGCCCGCATGGACGCGCTGCTCTGGTCCGGCGACATCTATCAGGCGCAACAGGCGCTGAATTTTGTCTCGCCAGCCGCGCGCAACACCTTCGTCGCGCGGCTCGCCATGGTGCAGGGCAACAGCCCTGAACAGCTCGGCATCCAGCCCACACCAGAGATGCTGCGCGATGCGGGCTATGTGTTCAACCGCATCCGCCAGCTAAAGACTTCGGGCAACTATCCGGGCGTCACCCAGCTGCTGCTGGTGCGTCCGCGCGCGACCACACCGCCGCTTGACCCGACCCGCTGGATCACCGAGTTGCTGAACTCGGCCAAGGGCGCCGATGCCTCCAGCGCGGTGCGCATTGCCCTGTCGGTCGACGATGCCTTCCCGGTGGGCACCGATGTCAGCCGCCTGGGCTTCAAGCTGCGCGATGACTATACTTCGCTGGTCTGGCTGGGCGGCACCAAAGCGCTGAATTCACTGGGTGACGGCAATGCCGCTTCGCAATTGTTCTATCGCTATGGCGCGGCTGCGCGCACGCCGCAGACCCGCTCCAAGGGCTTCTACTGGGCCGGACGCGCGCTGGCGCTGCGCGGCAATGCGGCAGAGGCCGCGCGCTATTTCGAGATGGCCGCAGCCTATCCCGACCAGTTCTATGGCATGCTCGCGCTGGAGCGGCTGGGGAGGCCGTTGCCCAACATGACCACTGCCCCCACCGGCGCCGCCACGGCGGAAGAGCGCGCCCGGTTCAACGCCCAGCCGCTGACTGCTGCGGTACGCGAAGTGGCGCGCGACTATGACTGGCAGACCACGGTGCGCTTTTTCCGCGAGATCAGCGACCAGCCGACAACCGCGGGCGAGCACTTGCTGGTTGCCGACCTGGCCCGCAGCATTGGCAGGCGCGATCTCGCGGTTATCCTGGGCCAGTCGGCCCATGCCGATGGCTATGGCAATTTCCACACCATTTCCTTCCCGCTGATCCCCGTCCCGCCGGGCACCAACTGGACCATGGTGCACGCGATCACCCGCCAGGAAAGCCAATTCGCGATGAACGCGGTCAGCCATGCGGGCGCGCGCGGCCTGATGCAGCTGATGCCCGGCACCGCGCGCGAGCAGGCCGGCATGCTCGGCCTTGGCTATGAGCCGAGCTCGCTGATCTATGACGCGAACTACAATATCCGCCTTGGCGACGGCTATTTCGCGCGGATGATGGATACCTACGCGGGCAGCTATCCCCTCGCCGTCGCCGCCTACAATGCGGGGCCCGGCAATGTGAACCGCTGGCTGCGCGACAACGGCGATCCGCGCTATGGCGGGGTGGATTGGATCGACTGGATCGAACGCATCCCGCTGTCTGAAACGCGCGGTTATGTGCACCGTGTGCTGGAAAACGCCGTGGTTTATGAGGCGATGAACCCGGCGCGGGCAAGAATTCGCGGGAGCAATCCGCTGAGCCAGTTCCTGGGCAAACGCACGCCGGGTTAGGCTAGTCGACACGCATTCCCACCAAGGCTCCATTCGCGCTGAGCACTCCGGCAGAGGCAGGGCGGTCGGCCAACAGAGTTGCACTCATTCC
>JANLSP010000054.1:0-1794 GCA_031362485.1 Novosphingobium sp. | reverse complement strand
CGGCCCGTGCGCTCGACACGATCAGCACGGTCATGGCCAATGCCTATGGCCAGGGGCATCCCTGGCTCAGCTGCCACGATCTCAAGATGGTAACGCGCGATCTGGCCGTGATGCGCGGGCATGAGGTGCTGGTGGACGCGGCGGACCAACTGCTTGGCGAGCGCGCCGGACCGGAACTGGCTTATGCACGCCCATGACTGTGGCATGATATAAAGACTTCTTTATATTTGCCTCCGACCCTCCAGGAGGCTAAGGGCGGCGCTTGAAACAGCGCTGCCCTTTTTCGTTGGCGTTGCCGGAACTATCAATTTCAGCAGGAGTGTCCCCCCCCGTGGCCAGCGTGATCGACCAGACCAAGGACTATGTAATTGCCGATATCGGCCTGGCCGACTTTGGCCGCGCCGAAATCCGGATTGCCGAGACCGAAATGCCCGGCCTGATGGCGCTGCGCGAGGAATTCGGCGCATCACAGCCCTTGAAGGGCGCGCGGATCACCGGCTCGTTGCACATGACTATCCAGACCGCAGTGCTGATCGAAACGCTTACGGCTCTTGGCGCTGAAGTGCGCTGGGCGACCTGCAACATCTTCTCGACCCAGGATCATGCCGCTGCCGCCATCGCGGCGGCCGGTATTCCGGTCTTCGCGATCAAGGGCGAGAGCCTTGCCGAATACTGGGACTATGTCGGCAGCATCTTCGACTGGGGCGACACCATCACGGCCAACATGATCCTCGACGATGGCGGCGATGCCACCATGTTCGCGTTGTGGGGCGCGCGGGTCGAAGCGGGTGACGAGCTGTTCGAGCCGAGCACTGAGGAAGAGAGCGAATGCGTCCGCGCGCTGAATGCCTTCCTCAAGGCCAAGCCGGGCTACCTGACCATGTCGGTCGCCCATATCAAAGGTGTGTCCGAAGAGACGACAACCGGCGTCCACCGGCTCTATCAGATCGCCAAGGACGGCAAACTGCCGTTCCCCGCGATCAACGTAAACGACAGCGTGACCAAATCGAAGTTCGACAACCTCTATGGCTGCAAGGAATCGCTGGTCGATGCCATCCGCCGTGCGACCGACGTCATGCTCGCGGGCAAGGTCGCCTGCGTCGCCGGGTTCGGCGATGTCGGCAAGGGCAGCGCCGCCTCGCTCCGCCAGGGCGGCGCGCGCGTGATGGTCACCGAAGTCGATCCGATCTGTGCGCTGCAGGCGGCGATGGAAGGCTATGAAGTCGTCACCATGGAAGAAGCCGTGACGCGCTGCGACATCTTCGTTACTGCCACCGGGAACGAAGGCGTGATCACCGTCGACCACATGCGTGCGATGAAGCCGATGGCCATCGTCTGCAACATCGGTCACTTCGACAGCGAGATTCAGGTCGCCGCCTTGCAGAATTTCAAATGGACCGAAGTGAAACCTGGCACCGACCTCGTCGAATTCCCCGACGGCAAGCAGATCATTATGCTGGCCAAGGGCCGCCTGGTGAACCTGGGCTGCGCCACCGGCCACCCAAGCTTCGTGATGAGCGCCAGCTTCACCAACCAGACGCTGGCGCAGATTGAGCTGTTCACCAACCCGGCACAGTACAAGAACGAAGTCTATGTCCTGCCCAAGCATCTCGACGAAAAGGTCGCGGCGCTGCACCTCGAAAAACTGGGTGTGAAGCTGTCGCAGCTGACCCCGAAGCAGGCCGGCTATATCGGCGTGCCGGTCGAAGGGCCGTTCAAGCCCGATCATTATCGCTATTGATCGCTAGCTCGTCATCGCGAGCGTAGCGAAGCAATCCAGGGTCGCCCAGAGCC
>JANLSP010000036.1:0-5524 GCA_031362485.1 Novosphingobium sp. | reverse complement strand
GAGCAGGTTGCCGGGTGAATTTGCGCTGCACTATGCCGATGCCTTCCACCGCATTCTCGATTCAATCGAGAATGATCCCGGCTTTGCCGATGCGCACTCGGACAGCTTCCTGAAAGACCTGTGGCTGACCCGGGTGGTGATGATCCCGGCTTTCGCGCAGCTCTGGTGGCCCCATTCGGGCATTTCCGCGCGACCGCTGCTGAGTGCAGGGCCGCTGCCCATGGCTAGGGTGTGGCTGGGCTGCGGCGGCCGCGCTCCGTTCTTCGAGGGGCACACCCACGATCCTGTCGCCAAGGCCTACTGGAATGAGCCCGGCTGGGGCGAGGCGCTGCGCCTTGCCGCGCTGGCACTGCCCGCCATGCCGCATGTGCGCGGCGTATTCGGCTCGGCCTGGTTCTATGACCCGGCGATTCTCGAGCTGTCTCCGCGCGTGTCTTTTGCCCAGACGCTGCAAAACGGACATGGCGCCTGGCAGGTCAAGATGGGCAGCAATGCCGATGCCATCGCCAATTCCACCGCCACCTCGCCGAGCCGCCGCGCGGCCTTTGAGGCGGGGACTTACCTTCCAACCGACTGGTTGATGATCTGGTCGCGCACCAACCTGATCAAGGCCTACGGAGCCTAACCCAGGGTAAGCCGCACCGGCTCACTGCCGCCGCTGACATATTGGCGGATGTTGAACTTGCCTTCGACCAGCGCGATTGACTTCGGGATCGATTCTCGCACCCAGGGGCTGGCCATGTGCGCAGCGTGGACCTCGGCGTTCTCGTAAACCTCGATGACGACATAGGTGTCGGCTTCGGAAGCACTTTTGGACCAGGCATAATAGCGCACGCCCGGCTCGTGCTCGAGCGTCGCTGCGGCGACTTCGTCCAGCAGCGCCTCATAAGCAGCTGCGTTTTCGGGCCGAACCTGCATGTGGGCGATCATCGTGATCACGCGTCAGCGGGCTCCGGCTGGCCGAGCACGTGGTGGGCGCCGCCAAGCCGCTGATCGCTCCGCTCGATTGTCCGGCGAATGCCTTCGCGCACCGAGACCTTGCTGGGGCCGAGCAGGCGCTCCATTTTGGTCGTGTCCGCCCAGATCGGCCAGGAGCGGCCATTCTCGGCGAAAATGGGTTCGCGCCCGAGCATTTCGCCGGCGATCTCGCAGTATTCCTGCGTGGTCACCGCCTCCGAACCGCCGACATTGATCGCTTCGCAGCCAACTTTGGCAATCCCGGCACAAGCGATGGTCTTCTCGACATAGTCGTCTTCGTAGAGCGGCGTGTGGACATTGCGCACGCCCGGATAGACGCTGACCGGCAGGCCTTGCGCCACCTGATCGACCCGCTGCGTCACCCCGCCGCCGCGCGGGCCATAGAACGAGAAGATGCGCACGAAAGTGACCGGCAACTGATAGTCCTCACTGAGGTGGCGCAGCAGATATTCCGCGCCGATCTTGCTCGCCGCATAGTTCTCGCCGCCGGCGTGAAGTCCGTAGGGATCGTCCTCGCGCAGCGGCCGCTCGCCCTGGTATTCATACATAGAGCCGGTAGATCCATGGACGAATGCTTCGCAATCGCGGTAGCGGCGCGCCAGTCGGCCTGTCGCAGCCGTATTCACCTCATAGGCAAGGTTGCCGTAATTGGGCGGAAGCACCGCATAGTTGATCACGACATCGACCGCTTGCGGTAGCGGCGAAAGATCGGGATTGGCGAGATCGAACGAGATTGCTCTGGCGCCAGATGCCTCGACCAGCGCCTTCTGCGCCGGATCGGAAAACCGCGCGACGGCATAGACTTCGTTGTTCTTCGCCAGCTCAACCGCGACCGGCAGGGCGACAAGGCCGCTTGCGCCAGTGACGAGCACACGTTTGCCTGTAAGTCCGGCCATTTCATGTTCCTCTCGATCTTACGTTTGTGCCCCAATCAGAGCATCAATGGATGGCATCCGCAAGCGCAGCCTTGGCCATTGGCGCGGCCCTCCCGCCGCGGGCTCGGCCGGCACGATTGCCTCGACCAGCATCCCGTGCTGCCTGAAGTGCGGATCATGGTGGAAGAATTCCTTGCCCGCGTTCCTCGGTTCGGCTTTGTCGTGGAAGACGCCGCGCTCAATCCCAGCTATTTCCAGCAGAGATGGATCAGGCTGCCAGTGAGCGTCGAGGGATGATGAGCGGCGCGAACCAGAATTGGCCGGACACCGGCAGCGAACGGAGAGCAGGATAATGACTACAGACACCGCAGCGAGGCTCGCCGCGCTCGAGGCTCAGGTCGGAAATCTCGCCGACCGCCAGGAGATCTTCGACTGCATCAAGCGCACCTCGCGCGGCAATGACCGGTTCGATATCGAACTGATCACCGGCAGTTACCATGATGAGGGCGTGCACGAACTCGGCACCAACCGAATTTCAGGACAGGCCTACGGCGATCACGCCAATCATGCCCACCGCCTCATCGCCGATGCCAACCTGCACAATGTCACCATGCACAGCTGCGAGATCGATGGCGATGTTGCCCATGCCGAGAGCTATGTGATCGGCCTGTTCATCGATCCGGGCGGCGCAATGTCACGGATGCTGGCGGGGCGATATATCGACCGGCTTGAGCGGCGCGACGGCGTCTGGAAGATCGCGCTGCGCCGGGCAACTGTGGAAGTTGCAATGGAAGGCAAGGCGATCCTGCCCAACGGCAGTATGCTGCCGGGCTCGGGATATCTGCGCGGCGATAGGGACCGCAGCGATCCTTCGTATGAACGTCCATTGACTTGTGATGGTGGCGGGCGCTGGTAAGAGTCACACATTCAGGATGGAAGCTACAATGTTTGAAGTGATCGATATCAAGCCCAAGATCGGCTCGGAAGTGCGGATTGACCGCGACGCGTTTCTCGCCGGAACCTATGCCAGTCAGATCGAGCAGCTGCTGGTCGACCGCAGTGCGCTGGTGTTTCGCGGGATCAATCTGACCGCCGCCGAGCAGCGCCAGTTTGCCCGTACCATCGGCACGATCACCGATCAGGGCGATGACGGTCTCTCGCTGATTTCGATGAATCCGGAAGTGTCCTCGGTCGCCGGCTATACGCGCGGCGCGTTCTACTGGCACATCGACGGCGCCAATGATCCAATTCCCGCCAAGGCTACCATGTTGAGCGCGCAGGTGCCGGCGGACGAAGGCGGGGACACGCTGATCTGCAACACTTACGCTGCCTATGCCGATTTGCCCGTGGACGAGAAGGCCAGGCTGGAGGGCGTGCGCGTGCGCCATGCGCTGGAGGCAACCCAGCGGCTGGTGACGCCGCAGCCGAGCGTCGCCGAATTGACGCAGTGGCGAACCCGCCCCTCGCGCACTCATCCGCTGGTGTGGCACCACAAGTCCGGGCATTCCTCGCTGCTGATCGGCGCGACGGCTTACTATGCCGAGGGCATGAGCCGCGAAGACAGCGATATGCTGCTCTGCCGGATTCAGGAATGGGCGACGCAGGATCAGTTCGTCTACCGCCACAAGTGGACGGTCGGCGATTTCCTGTTGTTCGACAACACCGGCGGCATGCACCGCGCGGATTGGTATGCGCTCGACAGCGAGCGGCTGATGCACCGCTGCACGCTGGACGGCGAGGAACCGATCACCAATTGAGGCGGAGCGCCTAGCCGAAGAATTCCACGGCGCTTTGTGTGTCGAGGTATTCCTTGACCCGCAGCACCTGTCCGTCCCGGAACCACATCAGATAGTGATAGACGTTACGGTACACCCGGCCATCGCCAAACGTGCCGACAAAGGTGCTTTCCACTGCCACCCGGTCGTCTTCGGCGGTGATGGTGTGGATCGTGGATTTGACGCCGCCGGTGAAGATGCTGGGCGTTGCCATGTAGGCGCATATTTCCGCGCGGGTCTTCTCACCCGAAACTGGGAACAGGTGCTTCTCGCCGATCACCCAATAAGTCGCCTCGGGGTGCATCAGTGCTTCGAATGCCGGGCCGTCGTGGATAGCGGAAGCGGCAAGCAGTTCGCGTGCCACGCGCTTGTTGTCCGCGATGCTCACCGGAACAGCCGGCGCAGCCACTGGACGATCCGGGCAATCAGGCCGGGCGAGGGCGCGGAGGCTTCGGCGACGCCAAGGCTCTCCTCGATGCGCGCCTTCAACTGTTCGGCAAAGGCCAGCGCAAACTTGGGCAACAGCGGCCCGCCCATCGCTTCCCACATCGGCGCCATCGGCCCGCCGCCCACGACGCGGACGTGCAAGGCCACGCCGGTGGCATTTGGCCCCTCGGACACCGCGCGGTAGGAGCCGCCGCCCGAGACCGGATCACCTTCCAGCTTGAACGAGAACGTCACGCTTTCCGGCCCCGCCCACTCTTCGACATGGACCTGCACTTTCACCGTGCGCACCAGCCCGCCCACACCGACTTTCAGCACCCAGCGCGAATTGTCGTCGTCGGCGATTTCGCAGCTCTGGTAACCTGGCATGATCTCGGCCCAGCGCTCGACGTCCTTGGCGTAAGTCCACACATCGGTGATCGGCGCGTGGATGACGACGCTCTGTTCGGTCTCGATCATGGCCTAGACCCCCAGCCGCCTGGCTTCGCTTTCCAGCAAAGTGCTGGGCTTGCCGGTGGCATGCAGCGCCGCCAGCCAGCCGTGGGTCATGCCGCGTGCATTGGATACGCCGCTCTGCATCATCGCGCCGGTTTCCAGCCGCGCTACCGAGTTTCCGGCGACGTAGAGGCCGGGGATCGGATTGCCGAGCCAGTCGATCGCCCGGCAGTGGTGATCGGCGACCACGCCCGTCGAGGGGATTGCGCTGCCGCCCATGCGGGTCAGTTCAAGGGCGTAAAACGGGGCCTTGGTCAACGATCCGAGATTGGGGTGCGGCTTGTGCAGCGGATCGCCGCTCATATAGGTGCTCCAGGGATGCGTGCCGCGGCCGAAATCGGGATCCTCGGCATTTTCGGCATTGGCATTGAAGCGGGCCACGGTGGCTTCAAGCGTGGCGGCATCAAGGCCGATCGTCTGGGCCAGATCGGCAATCGTGTCAGCCTTGACCGCCATGCCGTCGGGGAAATCCTGCCCGGGCGGAACTGCGCCGAAGATATATTTCTCGCGTGCCTGGCTGTCGAGGATCGCCCAACAGGGGAAGTTGGCATGGGTCTGCGTCGCGCCGTCAATGTGGTCGGTCTTCATGAAGAATTCCCGGTAGAACGCCTCATTGCCGAAGCGCCTGGCTGTGCGATTGACGACGATAGTGTGCGGCAGGCCGATCTGCGCCATGACGCTGCGGGTCAGGACCGAGCCGTCCTCCATTTCCTCGCCCGGCACGCGCACGCCGAGCAGCGTGACATCGGGAACCTTGGCGACCCGCGCGCCCACCGGGCCGGTGAGGCGGAAATTCGCGCCGTCGATGGTCGAAAAGACCATGGTGCCAAGATCAAGCTGCTGGGCGAGTGTCTTGTTGAACTCCGCATTGCGCTCGTAGCTCGACACCGCGACGACTACGCCCCGCGTGCCCCGCACGAACACATCACGGCCATCCTTCTCGCAGCGCACCCCGAC
>JANLSP010000687.1:0-5698 GCA_031362485.1 Novosphingobium sp. | reverse complement strand
GCTGGAGCCGACTGCGCAGGAGCGCGCCGCGCTGGCGCAGCGCTTCGGTCTCGTGCGGATCGACCGGCTGGTAGCGGTGCTCTCGCTCACCCGCACGGGGCTGGTGGTCGTGGCGAACGGCACGCTGGACGCAAGAATTGTCCAGAGCTGTGCGGTCTCGGGCGAAGACCTGGCCGTTACGATAGCCGAGCCGCTGGCGTTCCGCTTCGTGCCACAGGCCGAGCACAATCCCGACGAAGAGCTGGAAATCGCTGTCGACGATTGCGACGACATTGAATTTTCCGGCACCATGATCGATCCTGGCGAGGCCGTGGCGCAGAGCCTCGCGCTGGCGATCGATCCCTTTGCCGAAGGCCCGGGTGCCGAGGAAGCGCGCCGCCGGGCAGGGCTGCTCAGCGAAGGCGAAGCTGGTCCGTTTGCGGCGCTGGCTGCGCTGAAAAAGTAGTCTGCCTTCAGAACGGAATATCGTCGTCGAGATCGTCGGCGAAGCTCTGGCCGCCGCTTGCCGGCTTGCTGGCGCCACTGCCCCAGTCATTGCCGCCTCCGCCAGAGCGCTGACTCCCGCCACCGCCACTGCCCCCTCCGCTGCCGGGTGCGCCGTCGAGCATGGTCAGAACGCCGCCCATTCCGCCCACCGAGACTTCGGTTGAATAGCGATCATTGCCCGAGGCATCCTGCCATTTGCGAGTGCGCAGCTGGCCTTCGATATAGACCTTGCTGCCCTTGCGCAGAAAGCGCTCGGCAACGCCAACAAGTCCGTCGGAATTGAGCACAACCGAGTGCCACTCTGTGCGTTCCTTCTTCTCGCCGGTGGTCTTGTCCTTCCAGTTTTCGGACGTCGCAATGCGCAGGTTGGCAATGCGCCCGCCGTTCTGGAATGATTTGACTTCGGGGTCTGCGCCCAGATTGCCGATCAGGATAACCTTGTTGACGCTGCCTGCCATTATGTCCTCGTTTGCCTACAACCCCAGAGCCACAGCGCTCCAGTAGGTGATTCCGGCGAAGATGTAGGCTAATCCGAACAGATAGGCGAGCATGAAGCCGGGCCATTTCCACCCGTTTGTTTCGCGCCGGGCGACCGCGATGGTCGAAAGGCATTGCGGCGCGAAAACGAACCAGGCGAGGAAGGCCAGCGCCATCGGCAGGGTCCAGTGCGCTTTCAGCTGCTCGCCGAGCTTCAGCGCGGCCTGTTCTTCGTCGCTGGCATCAACGGCATAGGTCGTCGCGAGCGAGCTTACTGCCACTTCGCGCGCCGCCATCGCCGGGATCAGCGCCAGCGCCATGTCGCGGTTGAACCCGATCGGCTCGACCACAACCGCGAGGCCATTGGCAATATTGCCGGCAATCGAGGCATCGATCTGGCTTTCTCCCGGCAAGGCGCGCGGGAAACTGAGCAGCAGCCACAGCACCACCGAGACCATGAAGATGATCGTGCCCGCGCGGCGCAGGAAAATCCAGGCGCGCTGATAGAGCCCCAGCGCCAGGTCCTTGATGCCAGGCAGCTGATATTTGGGCAGTTCCATGATGAAGCCGCTGGCATTGCCCTTGGTCACCGAACTGCGCAGCACAAGCGCGACGACCATCGCGCCGAATATGCCCATGACATAGAGTGCGAACAGCACGAGGCCCTGAAGGCCGATACCGGGGCCAACACTGCGCTGCGGAATGAAAGCGGCGATGATCACTGCATAGACCGGCAGCCGCGCCGAACAGGTCATCAAGGGGGCGATCAGGATGGTTGTCAGCCGGTCGCGCGGGTCGGCAATGGAGCGGGTCGCCATGATCCCCGGAATCGCGCAGGCGAAGCTGGAAAGCAGCGGGATGAAGCTGCGGCCGGAGAGGCCAACACCGGCCATCAGCCGGTCCATCAGGAACGCCGCGCGCGCCATGTAGCCGGTCGCTTCCATGACCAGAATGAAGAAAAACAGGATGACGATCTGCGGCAGGAAGACAACCACCGAGCCGACGCCAGCCAGCACACCTTCGGTGATCAGGTCGCGAAACAGGCTTGGCGCAACCACTGCGCGGACCTGCGCACCCAACCAGCCAACCCCTGCATCCAGCGCATCGGCGAACGGAGTCGCCCCGGCGAACACTGCCTGGAAGACGACGAACAGCAGCGCGAACAGGATCATCGGCCCGGCCCACGGGTGCAGCAGAACCTGGTCGAGCCGTGCGTGCAGCCGGTGCTTCGCGGTTTCGGAGAGGATCGCGCCCTGGGCAATCGCGCGCGCAGTCAGCCGGCGCTCGGGAGCAAATTCATGAGCGTGGCGCGGTTCCGGCGCGCGATCTTCTGCCTCGGCAATTGCTTGTATCAGCTCGCCCAACCCTTTGCGGCGCACGGCTATGGTCGATACGACCGGCACGCCCAGTTCGCTGGCCAAGGCAGTGGGATCGATGGTCAGTCCATCGCGTTCTGCCAGATCGAGCATATTGAGCGCGACGACCGTTGGCCGGCCCAGTTCGATCACTTCGAGGGCAAAGACGAGATGTTGCTCAAGGTTTGAGGCATCAAGCACCAGCACCAGCACATCGGGCGCGGCCTCGCCGGGAAACTCGCCGAGAATGACCTTGCGTGTCACTTCCTCGTCGGGGCTCGTCGGGTTCAGGCTGTAAGATCCGGGAAGGTCGGTCATTTCGACCGGCTGGCCCGAGGGCAGCACCAGTCGCCCGGCCTTGCGCTCGACAGTCACCCCCGGATAATTGGCGATCTTCTGGCGCGCGCCGGTCAGCGCATTGAACAGTGCGCTTTTCCCCGCGTTGGGATTGCCGACCAGTGCGGCGCTGCGCATTCGGCTCATGCCAGCTCCTCGACCTGCATGGCTTTCGCATGGCTGCGGCGCAGCGCTACGGTCATTCGGCCGATCGTCACTGCCAGCGGATCGCGCCCGCCGAACACGCCCCGGTGGGCAATCGCGATATCTGCGCCAACATCAATCCCCAGCGCGCGCAGCCGCTGCCCTTCCTCGTCAGCCAATGAGGCCCAGTCGACCGCCAGAATGCGGGCGGAGCGGCCTAGAGGAAGCAGGTCAAGCGTCATGGCGCGCTGCTGCCAGATTGCCCCGCCAATTGCAACTCATTCGCAATAACCGCTCACGCCAGCATTTTTACCTCGCCAGCCGTATCGCCCCACAGCGGCGCCTTGTCCGGCCCCGGCCGTTCCGAGACGATCCATTTGACGATCCGCCGCATTGGCTCGATTCCGTCCTGCGGGCCGACCAGTCCGGCGCCGTTGAACCCGTAACCCAGCTCGACAAACCGTTGCCCGCCGTGCAGCGCGCCCTTGTGGCGCACCACGTCCCACAGGTTCTGGGGCCAGACACCCACTGTCTGGGTATAGGCGTCGATCACGTCGAGAACTTCTTCCAGCGTATCGACCGGGATGATGTTGATCGTCCGGTCGGCAAGGTATTCCCAGAAATCGACACGGTCCGAAGTGTGGCTGATCAGCACTGCGCCTTCGTCGTCCTGCCCCCCGATCACGGTGTAGAAATCGTCCGACAGTCGCAGCGCATCGACCTGTCCCTTGAGCTCGCGGTCATAATGCTTGGGCTTGGTCGAGATCATTTCGGGCAGCGCCAGCATGGCCTCGTAGGCCTTTTGGCCCAACTGCCTGAGCTTTTCGATGGCCTCGTCATCAGTGCCGCACATCACATAGACCAGCCGGCTGGCCGAGCAGGCGACCTGATTGCCGGTGGCAAAATCGGCGGCGATGCGGCGGCCGACGTCCTCCATCGCTTCCTCGCTCTCCAGAGCTTCCGGCCCGATGATCGAGGCCGAGCGCTTGGGATCGAGGCTGATCAGTTCGATCCCCGGCTGGATATATTTGGTCACATGCTTGACCGAGGCGAAGCCCCCCCAGGCGCAGATCTTCTCGATATTGTGCGGTTGGTAGATCTGGCTCTCCAACGCCTCGTCGCCGCCGCGCCAATAGGCAACCGCGAGGTGCTTGGTCACCGGATGGTTGGGCGCCATGTCGGCCATGGTGCGCGCAATCGCCCCGGTGGTGAAGGGATCGTTCGAGGGCACCTTGATAATCATGTCGCCGCGGGTAACGGCACCGCGAATGATCGTTAGCGCGCCCAGCACCGGGCCATTGCCGGCGACGATGTGCAGCTGGCGCGAGCCATAGGCGCGGATGCCGACGGTGCAGCCATTGAGCTGCTGCTCGACCCAGCCTTCGAGATGATCGATGCCGATGTTGAAATCGACCATCCGGCGAATCCGCTCCTTGTCGAACATGAAGGGCAGGTCCTGATAGGCCCGGTCCATGATCGGCCTGGTGGTCGGGGCGGTATCGTAGGAGAAGCGCAGCGCCTCCTGGAGATAGGCATTGTCCGCCAGTGCAAGGCGCGGCCCGAGTTCGCCGAGATAATCGAGGATTTGCTCGAAGCTCAGCTCATAAAGGTCTTCCATTAGCCTTGGCGAGGCCAGCGGAATGCGGCTGGCGATCTTGTGTGGGTCGGGTGCCAGGAAGGTAATGTCCCCGCCGCGCCCGCCAAACTCGATCAGGTAGCTCTCGATCACCTGTCCGCGCAGCACGGCGTAAGAAATGGGTCGTGACGCCATCATGGTCTCAGCCTCCGAAACCGGTTAGGAATTCCATCGCTTCCGCCTGCGCCCCGGGGGTCGCGGCGCAGGTGATCTTGTCATCCCCGCCTTGTGCCTCGCTCACCCGCTGGATGGTCTTTTCGAGCGCAATCGAACTGCGCCCGCATTCGCAGGGGTGATCCCAGTCGATCGTCACCAGATCGCCGGTCACCAGCCCGCCCCAGCAGCTCTCCGCCGTCATGTCGAAGAACGCCGCGCGGCCGGTCTGGCGGTCTGACCTCGGCAGCAGCTGGCCGGTTTCCAGATCGAGCAGCCATGGCGTGACCCAGGGCGGCAGGTGATAGCGGTCGTGGTCGCACAGCACCGAGAAGCTGTTCATTTCGGTCATGCCATAGGAGGCGATCATGCGCTTGGTGTTGAAGAACTTGCAGATCACTTCCTCAAGATCATCTGGCAAGGGCACGCCCTTGGCACCGCCGCCGCCCATGAACACCGAATCAGGCGCGAATACGCCGGTGAGGCCTTCCTCAAGCCCGCGCTTGGCGGCCGCATAGAGCAGGTTGGAGGTGCTCATCACAAAGACGCGCTTGCCGGACAGCTCGCGGATCATGCGGTTGACAAATTCAAGCTGCTGGTCGCCCATATTGGCCTGCTGGGCCTCCCATTCGCCGCGCCGGGCGAGCAGGCTTTCGGGCACGTCGACCTTGCTGGCATCGCCTTTCGCCGCCGCCGCGCGCAGGCGGGCCGCGAGCCACATCAGGTCGGAGGAGAGCTTCATGTCGAAGCAGTAGTGCCAGAAGGCAGGATCGCCGAGCGCGAAGGCCTGGCACGAATACTTGCCGAACGCGCCCATCGAGGCGTGACCGTCGCGATAGAGCGGGATGATCGCATGTATCTTGTCGTGGATGTCTCCCGGTTTCGGGTCTTCGCCGAACTTCTGCGCCAGTTGCACGCGCAAGCCCCACATCGAGAGGAAATAGTCGCGCTTCGACTTGGGGTAGAACGACATCGTGCCGCTGGAGCCCGAGGAGGCGCCGACATCAAGCGGGGTCTCGTCGCGGACTTTAGAAAGCCATGAGTCGATCGAATCGCATTCCGAAACATCGACCCCGGTCAGATCATGGCGGGTCAGCTTGCCCAGCCATTG
>JANLSP010000685.1:0-3353 GCA_031362485.1 Novosphingobium sp. | reverse complement strand
TCCCGAAGCCGCCGCAGCGGCGACAACGCTGATCAAGGCGCCGACCGTCGAACAGATGGCCGGCATGGTCGACAAAGGCGACACCGCCTGGATGCTCATATCATCCGTGCTCGTCCTGATGATGAGCATTCCTGCCCTTGCACTATTCTATGGCGGCCTGGTGCGCAGCAAGAACATGCTCAGCGTCCTGATGCAGGTGTTCATGATCGTTTCGATCGCCGCGCTGGTCTGGGTGGGCTGGGGCTACAGCCTCGCGTTCACATCGGCCAATTCGATTGCGCCGGAATTCATCGGCGGGCTCGACAAGGCGTTCCTCGCGGGCGTCACTTCGGGCACATATGCCGCGACATTCTCGAACAATGTCTATCTGCCCGAATTCGTCTTCGTGGTGTTCCAGATGACCTTCGCCTGCATCACGCCGGCGCTGATCGTCGGCGCATTTGCCGAACGCGTGAAGTTCTGGCCGCTGATGCTGTTCATGGTGCTGTGGTTGACTTTCGCCTATTTCCCCATCGCGCACATGGTGTGGTACTGGGCCGGTCCTGACTTCCTTCCCGATGCGCCGACCGACATGGGCTATCTGTGGGGCAAGGGCGCGCTCGACTTCGCCGGCGGCACCGTGGTTCACATCAATGCCGGTATTGCGGGGCTCGTGGGCTGCCTGATGATCGGCAAGCGCATCGGCTTCGGCAAGGAAGCCACTCCGCCGCACTCGCTGACCATGACCATGATCGGCGCCTCGCTGCTGTGGGTGGGCTGGTTCGGCTTCAACGCCGGCTCCAACCTCGAAGCCAACGGCGTGACCGCTGTAGCCTTCATCAACACCTTCGTCGCCACTGCTGCCGCTGCCCTCTCGTGGTCAGTCGTCGAGCAGATCCACCACAAGAAGCCCTCGATGCTGGGCGTTGCCACCGGTGCTGTCGCTGGTCTGGTTGCGATCACCCCGGCCTCCGGTTTCGCCACACCGATGACCTCGATCTACATGGGTCTGCTGGTCTCGCCGCTGTGCTACTTCTTCGTTTCCTATGTGAAGAACAAGCTGAAGTACGACGATACGCTGGACGTCTTCGGGGTCCACTGCATCGGCGGCATCGTCGGCGCGATTGCCACCGGCGTGGTTGCGGATCCGGCGCTCGGCGGACAGGGTTACTTCGATTACACCCAGTTCCCCGCTGGCGTTGGTGCCTACGACATGGGCGCTCAGGTGATGACCCAGATCAAGGCCGTGCTGCTCACCCTGGTGTGGTCGGGCGTGGTCTCGGCGGTGCTGTTCTTCGCCATCGACAAGATCTTCGGTCTGCGTCCCAGCGACGATGCCGAGCGTGAAGGGCTCGATATCACCGAACACGGCGAGCGTGCCTACAACATGTAATCAAGTTCAAGAGTTTGGCGGGGACAGGATTTCCTCCTCCTCCCTCCTGTCCCCGCCATCCGATGTTCCTCCTGCGAACACCACCTTCAAGGGCCCGGACCAGCCGTCCGGGCCCCTTTTTTTGGGTTCATGGCAAACCAGCGAAAATCTAACCCGCTTGCCCCTCTTCATTTGCACTGCGTGAAAATGGAGAGGGTTATGTCGGACATTGGCCCGGATACCTGTTTGCTGGGTTAAGGCCTTTTTGCCTCTAGCCACCGCGCCCGGATCATGTCGCTGGTCTCGCGGCTGCCGTCGTGGCTCCAGCCCGGCACGCGCCAGACATAGCCCAGTTTGGCGCTCCACGGCGCGCGCCAGACATCGTGGGCAATGGCGATCCATTCGTGGAAGACTGACCACAGCAGATTGAAGCTGCCGAGCTGTTTGATGATGCCATAGCGCACCGGCTCGTCATCGCGTTCTGATGTGAAGCTGCCGAACAGGCGATCCCAGATGATGAAAACGCCGGCAAAATTGCGATCAAGGTAGCGCGGATTGGTCGCGTGGTGGACCCGGTGGTGGCTGGGGGTATTCATCACCCACTCGAACCAGCGCGGACACCGCCCGATCGCCTCGGTGTGAATCCAGAACTGGTAGATCAGGTTCAGACCCGCGCAGGTCGCCAGCATGGCCGGGTGGAAGCCGAGTAATGCCAGAGGCAGGCGAAATACGAACGACAGCGCGAAGAATCCGGTCCAGGTCTGACGCAGCGCGGTCGACAGGTTGTAGTGTTGGCTGGAATGGTGGTTCACATGGCTCGCCCAGAACCAGCGGACGCGGTGGCCAAGCCGGTGACCCCAGTAATAGGCCAGATCGTCGAGCACGAAGGCCAGCGCCCAGACCCACCACGCCCAGCCGAATGTGAATATGCGCAAGTCATAAAGCCACATTGCCGCCGCGTAGACGATTCCCGCGCTCAGAAAACCCGCTGCCGTGCTGCCAAGGCCAAGCCCCAGCGACGTCAGCGTATCGCGCGGCTCGTAGGCTGTGGGCGCCCGAGCCCGCGCCCAAAACATTTCGAGCAGCACCAGCAGAACGAAGCCAGGGATTGCGTATGGCAGCGGATCGAAAGCCATGGCGTTCAGCTCCACACGCGCCGGAGCGCTCCGGCCCAGGCTTGGGCCTCCTCGCGCAGATCGAGCGTGACTGTGCCGAAGCTGCGCTCACCGGTGCGAATAATCAGGAAGTTGCGATCGAGCCGGATGCTCTCGTGGCTTTCGAGCAGTCGCGCGGCGAAATGGGCGCCGTGTCGGCGCAGCAGCATGACCCGGCCAGAAGCATCGCGCAGCAACGCGCCGATGCCCGCCCGGTCCAGCCCGACATCGACCGCCTCGAAGCCGAACATGGCCTCACCGGCCAGTCTGCGCGCCTGGTCCTCGTCGCGAATGCGGACATCGCCGCCCAGGCCCAGCTTGTGGGCAAGCAGCGCCAACAGCAGGATTGCCACCAGCGACCCGGCAAGCTGGATGGCGATTGCGCTCATTGCTTGCCCGCTGCCAGCATGTCGACCATCGCGCGGACCGGGACAATGTCATAGCCGGCGCTTGCTGCACTGGCGGCCAGGGTCGCGGGCTGCGCGCCGCGACTCGCCTCTGCCAGCGCCCAGAGCAGGGTGGAGCGGGTGCCCGAGCGGCAATAGGCCAGCACCGGCCCATCGGCCGCGCCCAATGCCGCGGCCATGGCATTGACCTGTGCCTCGCTGAAACCGGCATGGGTGACCGGAATAGCGACATAATCCATGCCCGCCGCGCGGGCCGCCGCTTCGATCTCGGCGCCGGGGGTCTGATCGTCGCTTTCGCCTTCGGGGCGGTTGTTGACGATCAGGACGATGCCTTGCGCCTTCGCCTCGGTCACTTCGGCGAGGCCGATCTGCGGGCTGGCGAAAACCTTGTCAGTAATTTGACGAAACATGGCAGCGAGACCTTTGCATGGAGGGGGCGTT
>JANLSP010000231.1:0-1953 GCA_031362485.1 Novosphingobium sp. | reverse complement strand
GATTTCGCCTCGGTGGAGACCCGGGGAATCACGCAACTGCTCGCCGCCGACATCGCCCAGGCCGACGCGCTGGGCTATGTCATCCGGCTGATCGGCATGGCCGAAGAAGATGGCGCCAATGGCAACAAGCGACTGTTCCAGCGTGTCCAGCCGCATCTGGTTCACTTTGATCACCCGCTCGCCCATGTCGACGGGGCGACCAATGCCGTGGTCGCCGAAGGCAACTATTCGGGCCGGTTGCTGTTCCAGGGCGCTGGCGCTGGCGACGGGCCGACTGCCTCGGCAGTGGTCGCGGACCTCATCGATATCGCAAGAGGCGATATCGGCGCACCATTCTCGGTTCCGGTGGCAGAGCTCGTGGCGATGGCTCCGGCCGAAACCGGCCACCGCATCGGCCGCGCCTATATCCGCTTTGTTGTCGCCGACCGCCCCGGCGTGCTGGCCGAAATCACCGCCGCCATGCGCGATGCCGGCGTCTCGATCGAAAGCCTGATCCAGAAGGGCGGTCCTGAACAGTCGGACGCCGTGCTGGTCGCCATGGTCACCCACGAAGGGCCCGAAAGTGCCGTCAGCGAAGCGCTGCGCCTGCTTGAGGGCTCGCCCAGCCTTGCCGCGCCGCCTCTGGTGATGCAGATCCTGGACGACTGACTTGGCGGCTGTACTCGACAAGCGCGGCCGGGCTGTCTAATCGCGCCGACAATCCACCCGATCTGCGAGAGGAATCCCCGATGACCGCCACACGTGACAGTCAAATTCAGGCGAGCAAGATGCTTGACCGCGTCCTGGTGCTTGAAATGGTCCGCGTGACCGAGGCTGCCGCCATCGCCGCTTCGAAGTTGATCGGTCGCGGCGATGAAAAGGCCGCCGATCATGCTGCGGTGGAAGCCATGCGTCTGGCTTTCGACGATCTCGCGATCGACGGCACCGTGGTCATCGGCGAGGGCGAGCGCGACGAGGCGCCGATGCTGTTTATCGGCGAAAAGGTCGGCGGCGCGCAAGGCACCGGCCCCAAGATCGACATTGCGCTCGATCCGCTGGAAGGCACGACGATCACGGCCAAGGCCGGGCCTAACGCGCTGGCCGTGCTCGCCTGCGCTGAAGAGGGCAATCTGCTCAATGCGCCCGATGTCTATATGGACAAGCTGGCGGTCGGCCCTGGCTACCCCGACGGCATTATCAGCCTTGACAAGTCGCCATCTGAAAACGTCAAGGCAGTCGCCGCGGCAAAGGGCGTGGATCCGGCTGACATCATCGTCTGCGTACTAGACCGCCCGCGCCACGCCGAGCTCATCGCCGAGCTGCGCGCGCTTGGCTGTGGCGTCCAGCTGATCCCCGACGGCGACGTGGCCGGCGTCATCGCCACCACCAATGAGGACACCACAATCGACCTCTACATGGGCAGCGGCGGCGCGCCCGAAGGCGTGCTGGCGGCAGCGGCGCTGCGCTGTGTCGGCGGCCAGTTCAACGGGCGACTGCTGTTTCGCAACGACGACGAACGCGCGCGGGCGCGCAAATGGGGCATCGAGGATCTGAACAAGATCTATGTGCTGGAAGAGCTCGCCAAGGGCGATTGCATCTTTGCTGCCACCGGAGTGACCGACGGCTCGCTGCTCGACGGGGTCAAGCGCCGCAAGGACGGCACGATGACGACCGAAAGCGTGGTCATGAGGGCAAGCAGCGGCACCGTGCGTTGGGTCAAGGGCGAGCACCGCAAGGGGCGGTGAGGCGACTGATGCGGTTGGCGACAGCCCACTACCGGCATTCAATTGCCACCTTCCCATGCCCTAATCTTGCAATCCCGCGTCGCCCGGCTAGAGCCACCGCATCGATTCTTGCGCAGTCCCCGGGGGCACACACATGAAACTCTTGGCCGGCAATTCCAATCTGCCGCTGGCGCGCGCCATCGCGGATTATCTCGAGATGCCGCTGACCGACGCCTCGGTCCGCCGCTTT
>JANLSP010000229.1:0-7536 GCA_031362485.1 Novosphingobium sp. | reverse complement strand
CGACCCTCTGCTCCCAAAGCAGATGCGCTACCAGGCTGCGCTACTCCCCGACCGGGGGTGATGACTGACAAGCGATGGTGGGCCCGGCAGGACTCGAACCCGCGACCTAGCCGTTATGAGCGGCCAGCTCTAACCAACTGAGCTACAGGCCCGCATCGCTTGTCGACCGGCGCGCGTTAGCCCGCGTCGCGTGGCGAAGCAAGCGCGACCGCATCAAGAATGCCCGCAACGCTCGTCGGAGCCACCCCGCGTGCGGCAAGATAGGCCAGCACCTGGTTCCACCACTGGTAGAATTGCTCAAGATCGGCTTGGCTGCGCACGTATGGCGTGTTGCCGGGCGCCAGCGAGGGGCTGTGGAACGACAGCACGATGATCGGCAGCCCCAGGTCGATTGCCATGTCGATGCCGCGAATCGCTTCTTCCGCGCTGACGCCTTCGGGCGTCAGCGGAATTCGCTCAAGCAGGCCAAGGTGCGACAGCAACCCGCGCAGCTGGGGAAGACGCCAAAGCCGCGGATAGAGCCACGGGCCAAACTGCCGCAGCGGCCCCCAGTACGTCGTGGTCAGCGGCAGTTCGAGCAGCGGCGCCTTGGCGTCAAGCCAATAGGGTTGCAAGGGGTGATCGCGATAGTTGGGGCCGCCGCCCGTGCTGTAGTCGAAGCAGGCACGCACCGAGGTATCGATGGCAATGCCGCCTTCGATCAGGATGTCGGCAGTGTTTGCTCCGGCGCCATAACGCCCGCAGCGGAAGATGCGCGGCGCCGCGCCGAAGTTCTCTTCGATCCGGTCACGCAAAGCGAGGAACTTGGCCCGCTCGAGCTCACGCGGAAGATTGCCGGCAAAGCTGTTGAAATCAGTAACTTCTTCGTCGAACGGCGGATTGACCCAGGGGTGCAATTGCACGCCGACTTCCGCTTTCCCGGCCTTGATCGCCGCGCGCAGGGCATCACCGGCGAGTGAAGAATCGGCGACGGGATAGTCGACCAGATAGATCGGGACGACGCCGCGTTCCTCGCAGAATGTCTGAAACGTGCGCAACGCCGGCACTGCCTCGACTTTCTGGTTGTGGCGCGCCAATGGCTCCTGCCAGTCGAATTCCTCTTCGGTATCGACCGTAAGGATGAATCGTTGGCCGAAATCCTGGCGGAAACGGGCGAACGAGCTTGCACCGGGAACATCGCTGATGCGCAGATCGGCCACTTTCGCTCGGTCTCCCTTAATGGGATATCAGGCGCGTGCCGTAAGTCCCTGTGATTGGCTATGATCCGGCTTGTCTGCGGTCAAGCCCGGCAGGACGAGTTTCAGCCGCTTATCCTTGCGGCGCAGCTCGCCGCCGGCTCCCGCTGCCTCGGCGCGCGCAAGCCGCAGGCTGAATCCGGCCCCGAAAATGCCCGCGCTCAGCGCCTTCGAGGCCGATGCGGCCAGGGCCTGCCACAGCGCTTCATCATCGAGCGCGGCGAGCGACTGGGGCAGCGCAAAATTCACGTGCACATGAGCTTCGCGTGTCCGTGCGCGTATTTTCAGGGTTTCACCTGGCGCAGCGGCGCCAGCCAGCGTTGCCAGCAGCCGCCAGACCAGGCGCTCGCAATCGGCGCGGCCAAGCGCGGCTGGCAGACTGGCATTATCGGGCATGCTCAGGGCGAAACCGCCGCCTCTGGGTTCGGTAAAAGCGCGCAACTGGTCGACTGCCCCGCTCAGTACTTCCGCCAGATTGCAGCCATCCGTTTCCAGAGTCATGCGCCCGCTTTCCAGCCGCGCCAGCCGCTCAAGCTCTTCAAGCCCGGCCAGCACCCGCGCAGCGTCGCCGGCGATATTGGCCGCGAGGGCCCGGTATTCATGCGGGGCGGGGCCGAACAACTGCTGCTGGATGACCTCGGCGAAACCCTGAATGGCATTCACCGGGGTGCGCAATTCATGCAGCAACTGCCGCATGCGATCGGCCTCGCTGTCGGGCTCCGCAGGCTTGCGAAGCATCGCCGGTTCGCTCTGGCGGCGCATGCGCCCGGCATGCCCGGTGTAGGTGCCGGTCACGGGATCGAATCGGGGCGTGGCATCAATCTGCCAGCGCCCGGCAATGGCAGGCGCGCCGGAAAGCTGAATGAGCAGCGCGCGCAGCGGCTGGCGATGGCGCAGCGCAAGCGCCAGCGTCGCGCGCGCGGCCGCCGGGGCAGTCATGTCATGTGAGGCGAGCCGCAAGCCCAGTGCCATCGGCGCCATGCCCGGGTCGCTCCAGACGATGCACCCTTCGGCATCGGTGGCGAAATCGAAAGCCTTCAGCCGGGCGGGCGCCCGTCCGGGGGTAGCTCCCGACTGCGGCGGGGGCGCGCCATCGCCAGCTTCAATCGGTTCACGCGTCTTGCGGAACTCTTCGATGCGCTGGACAATCGCGCCGATATCGTCAGCACGCACTTCCTCGCGCGGCGCCTGCTTCGCGCTGACTTCTGACGGGCCCGGGGGCAAGCCCGGTGGCGCCATGCCCAGACGATGGAACAATGAGGCCGCGCGGGGGCCGATATCGCGGCGCTGACCGACCAGCGAACGGGCTGCTGGCGGCAGGGCGGCGGCGAGGTCGATCCATTCCTCTTCGCTCAGCTGCGCCTTCTCGATCGTTGCGGCGGCGACGGAAGGTTCGCCGGCTGCCAGCAAGGCCACCAGCAAGGGACTGCGCAGCCGCATGCCGGGTTCGCGCAGCATGGCTGATCGGTCGCCTGCCGGAATCGCGCTGGACAGTTCGCCCAACCTTTCGCAGGCCGCATCGACCTGCGGCCCCCCTGCATCGACCGGCAGAGTGCCAAGCAGATCGAGCAGCTGGCGATACTGGACGCGCGCAATCGTCGCGCTGCTCACGCGTGAGCGCAGCACAGTCGCCAGGCGATCGTCGAAATGCATCCCTGCTCCTTGGCGGCAGGGGCTGAGAACGGCCACGCCTGCGCGCCAACCCTAGCAGTTTGCCGGGCAGTGGAAAGCGCGCGGCTGACCTGCGTTGCAAAGCGGGACGATTGTCAGCATAGATAATAATGTTATCTGGCAAAGCCCGATCGGGCGCAGATTATGTCGCGAATCGCCCTGCAACAGGGGCACCATAGGAGCAGCGCCCGGCATGGCGAATCTGGACCAGATTGACCGGCGCCTGCTGGCCGAATTGCAGGACGAAGGTCGCGTGACAAATGTCGAACTGGCCCAGCGCGTCGGGCTGACTGCGCCGCCCTGCCTGCGGCGGGTTCGCGCGCTGGAAGATGCGGGTATGATTCGCGGCTATCACGCCGATATCGATGGTGCAAAGCTCGGTTTCGCAATCACCGTGTTTGCCATGGTCAGCCTGAAGAGCCAGGCCGAGGAAGCCTTGCGCCAGTTCGAGGACCACATGCGCGCTCTGCCAGAAGTTCGCGAATGTCACATGCTCAACGGCGAGATTGATTTCATCCTCAAGATCGTCAGCCGCGATTTGCAGAGTTTTCAGGAGTTCCTGACCAGCAAATTGACGCCAGCCCCCAATGTCGCCAGCGTCAAGACCAGTTTGACCATCCGCACTGCCAAGCAACTGCCCGGCGTACCGCTGGATTAGTCCTTGCGGGTTCAGCTCGCCGGCAAGTCCGGCTGCAGCAGGCGGTGCAGATGGACGATAACGTATTTCATTTCGGCATCATCAAGCGTGCGCCTGGCCTTGTCGCTCCAAGCTTCCTCGGCGGCGGCATAGTCTTCATAAACGCCGACCAGATCCATTTCTTCCAGATTGGTGAAATCGAGGGTCTGGGTGTCGCGGACACGGCCGCCCATGACAAGGTGTAGTTTCTGCATCGCGCTGGGCACTTCCTGGGGAGGGGGGAGTGCAATGCCTAGCAGATTTGCTGCACTGCGGCAAACTCAGCGTTTGAGCGAGGCAATCAGGTTCAGCCCGGCCCGGGCCAGATCGAGCGCGGTTGCGCCCGCGGTGCTTGCCACATCGGCAGTGCCGTCGCGCAGACGCCGCGCGCCAGCGCCGGCCCGCTCGGCGCCGCTGCGCAGATGCTCCGAGGCCTCGCCGGCAACATCGCGCGCGCCTTCGCGGGCCTGGCGCGCCAACGACAGTCCCACTTCGCTGCCCAGCGCCGCCGCACCCGCTGCGCCTCTGGCAATCTTGCGCGCCGCGCCGCGCGGCATCAGTGCGCCCGCCAGCAGGCCGACCAGCAAGCCGCCGCCGATGAACAGCGCGGGCCGCTCGCGCGCCATTTCAACTAGGCTGGCTGATTTTGCCGCTTCGGCAGTCGCCCGCTTGGTGGCGGGCAGGGCGGCTGGCTTCTTGCTAGGCATTGGGTGAGACCTCTTCTGGTTGGTCATTTTCGTCGAGTTCGTCTGTCGTTTCGGCTTCGCCATCCCACATATCGCCGATCCAGGCGATGATCGGGGCGCGCAGGAACCACACGGTCAGCATGGCTGCAGTTGCGGCCGCGATCCCTTTGCTTTCGCTCGCAACGTCGAGCGCGCGATCCATGCTGCGCCGGGCATCCTGAGCAATGCGATCAATCAGGCGCTCGCCGATGGTCTGCGCCTGGGGATCGCCGCGCAGGTGATGGAGCCGGGCATCGAACTCGTCGCGCGCTGCATCGCGCCGGGCGCGGGCCGCCTCAAGCTGGCGTCTCGCGCTGTTCATGGCACATCGCGCCGGTCAGCCAGCAGGCGCGCGGTGCTGCGCACCTTGGCCATGGCAATTCCCGCCATAATCAGCGCCGAAAGCAGCAGCGCGCCTGCCACTGCCGCCGTAGCACCCCATGCGCCCAGCACCGGGGCCAGGGCAATCAACGCCCCCACGACCAGCGCCATCAGCGCAAAAAACGCAAGCGCCGCAGCAAAAAGGCCAAGCACGGCAATCGGCCCGGCCTGCCGACCTGCATAGACGGCGCGTGCCTTCTGCCAGGCCAGTTCAGCCGAACCGAGCGCTTTGCCCTGATCGATCAGCTGATGCATTTCGCTGCTGAGGGATACGCCATCTTCTGGTGCGACGGCGGCCTCATCGGCGAAACGGACAGGATCCTGCATCGGAGCTTGCAGCGCTGGCTTTACTTGCCCGAACGGCGGAACAGTCGCGCCAGCACAAAGCCTGCTGCCGCCGCTATGGCAACTGCAGCACCAGGGCTCTTGCGGACGAAATCCTTTGCGTCCTCGCCGAGTTCACCCAGATCCTTGTTATCGATCTTTTCGGCAGCATCCTGCATCGAGCGGGCTGCCGTGCGGGCATAATCGCCATATTTCGGTCCGACCTTGTCATCGATTGTCGCGGCATTGTCCTCGACGAGCTTGCCCAGGCCCGAAATCGCTTCGCTGGCCTTGGCCTTGCCTTCCTGGGCCAGGATGAATGCCTTTTCCTTGGCCTGTTCGCCCAGATCCTTGGCTTCGTCGATCCATTCGCTGCTCTGGCTGCTTGCCTTGGCGCGATAGGCGCCGGCGCGATCCTGAGCTTCCTTGCCAAGCGCTTCGGCGCCGGCCTTGGCTTCCTCAATTGCCTTCGCGAATCGCTGCTTTGCGCCGGGCGCTGAGCCGGTCTGGTCAGTGGCGGACATGCGCGATGTGGCGGTCTTGCGGGGCTTTCCAGTCGTCGGTTCGGCCATGTGCGGTTCCTCCGCCCCGGAATGGGGCATAGCGGGGTCAAGATGGGGTGCTTCTTTTGCGACACAAGGTGCTGCGATGCAACAATGCAACTTGCCTCACTTTGTTCCGCTGCCTAGGAGCGCCGCAAGAAATAGCATCAGGAGTTTGCCCCGCCATGACCGCGATCATTGACATCCACGGCCGCGAAATACTCGACAGCCGGGGCAATCCCACCGTCGAAGTCGATGTGCTGCTAGACGATGGCAGCTTCGGCCGCGCGGCAGTGCCTTCGGGCGCATCGACCGGCGCGCACGAAGCGGTGGAATTGCGCGACGGTGACAAGGCGCGTTATCTCGGCAAGGGCGTGCTGAAGGCAGTGGCGGCGATCAACGGCGAAATTTCCGACCAGTTGCTCGGCATCGATGCCGAAGACCAGCGCGATGTCGACATGGCGATGATCGCGCTCGATGGCACCGAGAACAAGGCCCGCCTCGGTGCCAACGCGATTCTCGGCGTCAGCCTCGCGGTGGCGAAAGCGGCGGCGAACGCGCGCGGACTGCCGCTCTACAGCTACATCGGCGGGGTTTCCGCGCATGTGCTCCCCGTGCCGATGATGAACATCATCAATGGCGGCGAACACGCGGATAATCCCATCGACTTTCAGGAATTCATGGTCATGCCGGTCGGCGCGCCGACTCTGGCCGAGGCGGTGCGCTGGGGCTCGGAGATTTTCCACACGCTGAAAAAGGGCCTCCACGACAAGGGGCTGGCGACAGCGGTGGGCGATGAAGGCGGCTTTGCCCCGAACCTCGCCAGCACCCGCGCGGCGCTCGATTTCATCATGGAATCGATTGGCAAGGCGGGCTTCAAGCCGGGCAAGGATGTCGTGCTGGCGCTCGATTGCGCCGCCACCGAGTTCTTCAAGAAGGGCAAATACGAGATCAGCGGCGAGGGGTTGTCGCTCTCGCCGACCGAGATGGCGGACTATCTCGCCAAGCTGTGCGATGACTATCCGATCCGCTCGATCGAGGACGGCATGAGCGAGGATGATTTCGACGGCTGGAAGGCGTTGACTGACCAGATCGGCCACAAGGTCCAGCTGGTCGGCGATGACCTGTTCGTCACCAATCCCAAGCGGCTGACCATGGGCATTGGCAAGGGGCTGGCCAATTCGCTGCTGGTCAAGGTCAACCAGATCGGGACTTTGACCGAGACTTTGGAAGCGGTGAGCATCGCCCAGCGGGCGGGCTACACCGCCGTCATGTCACACCGCTCGGGCGAGACCGAGGATGCGACTATTGCCGACCTCGCGGTCGCCACCAACTGCGGGCAGATCAAGACCGGCTCGCTGGCACGGTCGGACCGGCTGGCGAAATACAACCAGCTGATCCGGATTGAGGAAGAGCTGGGGGATGCGGCAGTTTATGCGGGCGTGGGGGCGTTCGGGCGGTTGGCGGGGTAAAATTCCTCCCCGGAACGGGGAGGGGGACCATCCGCAGGAGGGGGAGGGGCACAGGCATGATCACTGGACCTCGCAGCACGGTGAAGCTGGCCCGCAAATTGCGCAGCGAGATGTCCCTGCCTGAGGGCCTGCTTTGGCGCGAGCTCCGCAAACGGCCGGAGGGTCTCAAGTTTCGCCGACAACATCCTGCGGGCGTGTATGTGCTCGATTTCTACTGCGCCGCCGCTCGGCTGGCGATCGAGGTTGATGGCATGGCGCATGACAGCGCCGATGCGGCGAAACGCGATCAATCTCGCAGTGGGTTTCTTCGCTCACAGGGCGTCGCAACCCTGCGCGTGCCTGCGCGGGTGATTCTGGAAGATGTCGGGATCGCGGTTGCGCGCATTGTCGAGGTTTGCCGGGGGCGGGTTTCGGCGAAGGAATGACGGGCGGCCCGTGCCCCTCCACCAGCTGCGCTGGTCCCCCTCCCCGTTCCAGGGAGGAATGAAAAACCCCGCCCGGATCGCTCCG
>JANLSP010000224.1:0-2873 GCA_031362485.1 Novosphingobium sp. | reverse complement strand
GCCGACATCCCAGACCAGCTTGTCCTCAGGCGTGTTGAACACATAGTGCAGTGCCACGGTCAGCTCGACCACACCGAGCCCGGCACCCAGATGCCCGCCGGTCACCGACACAGCCGAAATCATCTCCGAACGCAGCTCGTCAGCCAGCTGGCGCAGCTGGGCAGGGGCAAGGCGGCGAAGCTCGTGCGGCGTGGGTACCGTGTCGAGCAGCGGAGTGGTAGGGTTAGAAGCCATGGGCCGGGGGCTATAGCTGCGTCAAACGATACTGTCGATGAACAAGGGCTAAACTTCGACGGTCTTGCCGCCAAGCCACTGTCGCAGCACAAGATAGATGTCGTTTTGGGCTTCTGCCGCACTGCCCGCATGTCGTTGAGCACGCCGACCTTGATCTTTGCTGGCACCTGCCATCCTCCGCGCGATTGTTGTTTGCCCCAGCTTGCCGCCGCAGTGCAATTGAGCCAAGCGGGGAATTGAGGATGGGAGTGAATTGATGTCGCACATGACCGATCTGATCGATCAGGCGAAAGCCGCAACCGGTTTGGCAGATTTCGGCGAAGATGGCTGGCAGGAGGGTCTGGAGCGGCTGATCAATTCGGCGGAGCGCGAGGCCCGGCTCAACGATATGGGCCGCGCCATGTTCGACGGGCAGGCGGTGATGCTGCTCTCGCGGCGACTCGAAATTGAAGATTGGTATGCCCGCCATCCGGAAATTGACGACGAGCAGATCGTCGCGCCGCTGTTGGTGCTGGGTCTGCCGCGCACCGGATCGACGGCGTTGCACGCAATGCTCGGTGAAGATCCGGCGGTCCGCACGATGCGCAATTGGGAAGCATCCTCCCCGTGCCCGCCGCCCGAAGCTGCGACCTATAAAACCGATCCGCGCATCGCCCAGGCCGAAGCGCAGATGGCGATGCGCGACAAGATCACTCCGCGGATGAAGCTAATGCTGCCATCCACTGCCACCTCGCCAAGCGAAGACCAGCTCACCATGGGCTTCAATTTCGTCTCGCAGATTTTTCAGGCGAGCTTTCACATCCCTTCCTATGCGCACTGGCTGCATTTTGAGGCCGATCTCGAGCCAACGTTCCACTATGTGAAGCGCGTGCTGAAGCTGCTGCAATGGCGCTGTCCGCCCAGGCGCTGGCGGCTGAAGAACCCGACCTATTCGATGTTTGTCCCCGCGCTCGACAAGGTGTTTCCCGATGCACGCTATTGCATGACGCATCGCGATGTCGCCAATGTCATTCCCTCGGTTGCGGATATCTATTTCGAAATGGGCAAGGTCAGCTCGGACGAAATCGACAAGCACTGGATGGGCGCGATCAATGTCGAGTTCTGCCACCTTGGCATGCAGCGGATGATTGCCTTTCGCGAGGCCGGCAACGAACACCGCTTCTTCGATATCCACTTCGCGCCGTTCCAGAAAGATCCGTTCCCGGTGATGCAGCGGCTGTATGATTTCCTCGGCGAGGAATTCACCGATGAGGCGCGCGCACGGATGCAGGCGTGGCGCGAGGCAACGCCGCGCGGCCAGCACGGCAAGCACGAATATGATCCGGCCGATTTCGGACTTGATCCCGCAAAGCTGCGCGAAGAATTCCGTTATTACACCGAGCGGTTCGACGTGCCTTTGGGCAAGGATTGAACTCAGATGAGCGACGGCAATCTCTACACGCACCTTATGGCAGCAGCGGCTGCAGCGGGTGACAAGCCGTTCCTCAGCGAGGGCGGGCAGGTCGTGCTGCGCTGGGGCGATCTGGATGGGCGCACCGCACGCCTTGCCGCGCGGTTGCGCAAGCTCGGGGCGAAACCGGGCGACCGGATCGTCGTCCAGGTCGAAAAGTCGCCCGAGAACGTGTTGCTCTATCTCGCGGCTCTGCGCGCGGGGCTGGTCTATGTGCCGCTCAATACGGCCTACACTTCAGCCGAACTCGCCTACTTTCTCGGCAATGCCGAACCGGCAGTGACGGTTTGCCGCCCCGCAGACGAGGCCGATGTCCGCGCGTTGCTGGGCTCGGGCGTGCTCGTCACGCTGGGCGAGGACGCCAGCGGTTCGCTGCTCGAAGACCTGCCGGACGCAGACATGCCGCTCGAACCGCGCGAACCCACAGACCTCGCTGCGATCCTCTATACCTCGGGCACCACCGGGCGCTCCAAAGGAGCGATGCTGACCCATGCCAACCTGCTCAGCAACGCACAGACGCTGCGAGAATTGTGGGGCTGGAGCAGCGATGATGTGCTCATCCATTTGCTGCCGATCTATCATGTCCACGGGCTGTTTGTGGCGCTGCATGGGGCTCTTCTGGCCGGAGCCTCGCTGCTGTTTCACCGGAGCTTTGATCCTGCCGCAGTGATCGGCGATTTCGCCCGCGCCACCGTGCTGATGGGTGTGCCGACGCATTACACCCGGCTGACCGCTGCGCCGGAACTGACGCTGGAAACCGCAAAACCCATGCGACTGTTTATCTCGGGGTCGGCGCCGCTGCTCGCCGAGGCGCACGAGCGCTTCGAGGTGAAGACCGGCCAGCGCATCCTCGAACGATATGGCATGACCGAGACGGGAATGATCACCTCCAATCCCTATTCCGGCGGCGAGCGGGTGGCGGGTACGGTCGGCTATCCGTTGCCGGGCGTCGAGGTGCGCATAGACGGCGAGCAAGGCGGCCCTGGAGTTCTCGAAGTGCGCGGGCCAAATGTATTTGCCGGCTATTGGCGCATGCCCGAGAAGACCCGAGAGGAGTTTCGCGAGGGCGGCTGGTTCATCACCGGCGATGTCGCGGTTCAGGATGCGGACGGGCGGATCACGCTGGTCGGCCGCGCCAAGGACCTGATCATTGCTGGCGGCCTCAACATCTATCCCAAGGAAATCGAGG
>JANLSP010000574.1:0-7074 GCA_031362485.1 Novosphingobium sp. | reverse complement strand
CCCTGCTCGGACCCAAATTGTCGGGACCTAGTCGCTCGGCAACCACGTTAGCCAGATTTGCGGCCAGTCCGGTATCGACGAAGTGCAGCTTGGGCGATTTCATGAGCCGTTTGACGGCGTTGGTGGACCAGGCGGGCAGCGTCCGCACGATGAAGATTTGTTCGGCCAGCGCAAGATAGCGTTGCGCGGTCTTACGGTCGATCTGGAGCTTGCTCCCCAATTCGGTGGCATTGACTGGCTGGCCGTTGACCGCAGCCAGCAGGCGCAGGAATCGCGGCAGGTCGGCGACGCGCTCGATATTGGCGATTCCGGGCAAGTCCAGTTCGGCGAGGGTTCTTGCATAAGCGCCGAACCAGTCGCGGCGGCGTGAGCCAGCCTCACGGCGAATGGCGTCCGGATAGCCGCCGGTCAGCACGCGGCCTGTCAGTTCGCGGTCGCGGCCCGCCGTCAGAAAACGGTCGCCCGCGAACAGCCGGTCGAGAAAATGCGCCGGGCCATTGCCCGCAAGTTCGTCTTGGCTGAACGGGAATAATTCCAGCAATTCGATGCGGCCCGCTAGCGATTCCTGCATGGTGCGAAGCGTAAGGATGTTCGCGGAACCGGTTACGATGAACCGGCCCGGCCTCCTGTCGGCATCGACCAATTGCTTGATGGCCAGCATCATGTTGGGCGCACGCTGGATTTCGTCGATGATGACACCATCCCGGTCGCGCAGGAGTCCGACCGGATCGTCGAGTGCTGCCTCGCGTGTTGCCTGATCGTCGAGCGAGATAAAGTGCCGGTCTTCGCCGACAGCCTGCGCGAGCGTCGTCTTGCCCGATTGACGCGGCCCGATGATCCCAAGCACGGGCGTGTCGGCGAGAATGGCGCGGATGCGCCCAGTGGCGTATCTGGGGTAGGATCGATTAAGTTTATCGGCTGTCATGGCCGTTGCCAACTAGCAGAAGATCGGGATTTGGCAATACTTAAAACGGGAATATCATCCTCACAAATCGGGAATTCCATTTCGACCGAATGGGAGGCCATACTCCGAAAAAAGGGAATCGCCGTCGGTGTAGGCCATCGCGTGCTCGGCCGCTCGCACACCCCGACGATCGCATGCTGTTCGACTCCGTAGTCGAGAAAGGTCTGCCGGAAGCGGACGATGCGGACTTTGGGATATTCGATCATGGGTTCCCAGGCCTTTGCGCCGATAGCCATCCATACAGTCAACAGGGAATGGTCACCGCTCGTTGACGCCACCAATCGACGCGATCACAAGTTCAAATTGAGACTGCAACTTGATGCGGCCAAGTCCATAATCTGGATGTCGATGCGGCAAATGTGGGAGCAGATGAGGGAGCGATGCTCAGGATTGGCGCAGAAAATGGCTTGATTACAGCCATTTTTACCAACAGGTTGGCGGACACCCTGTCCGCCAAGAAGCGCTGACTGGCAACATTCCCATAACCGTCCCCTGATAGACTTCGCGCTAAAAATCTCAGCGGGGGCAAACTGCCGCCGTGAATCCGAGACGACGGCAGGCAACTGACAATCAAAAAGGATCCGCCGCGCAGGATTGGTCCAGCCGGGCAAAAAAACACGCGGCAATGCGCCTGGTTTGCGAACGTCTCACCCATCGGTCCAAGCGCTTGACCTCTCCTCAAGCAAATTGTTAATGCGATTGTCGAACGCGACCAGCGCGGGCAGAGGTTTGATATGAACCGTGTCAAGTTTCTGCGAAGAGAGATCTCTCGAAACCGATCGATTTGGCATCAGATCGCGATAGTGGTCGCGAGCGTTGCCGCTGCGGCGCTACTCAGGTTGATGACTGACCAAGGTAGCCTTGGCGTTCCCTTTCTAAGCTACGCTCCGGTCGTGCTGCTTGCGTCCATCTTCTTTCGCTGGCGCATGGGCAGCCTGGCCGCCGCGCTAAGCCTGATTTCAATAATGGTGTTTTTCGAACTTGTGCCCGCTGGCAGCACGGGCGGGAGGCCTCTAGTCGTAATCGCTGCGATAGCGATCACCGCGACTGCGCTCGTATATATTGGCGACACTTTGCATGTCGCAGTGGGTGCACTCGAGGAGCAACGCAAGTCGTACATGGACTTCAATGCCGAATTGCAACACCGCAACGGGAACGCCTTGCAGATCATACAGGCGTTTGTCGCACAGGCGGCAAGAGCGCCAGATCCCAGATCGTCATATCGGGATCTTCTGGGGAGAATTTCCGCAATGGGAACTGCAAACAGGTTGCTCGGTCCCGATCAAATGCAAAGCTGCGATCTGCGAGAATTGATTTCGAACGCCATTCGGCCATTCCCGCAAAACCGCTTCAAACTTTTAGGCCCCACCTGTCGAATATCGGGAAATTCCGGTGTGCGGTTGGTGATGGCGCTGCACGAACTGAGCACCAACGCGATCAAGTTTGGCGCACTATCGATGGAGCAGGGATCCGTCACCCTCGATTGGCAGGTCCGGGACAAGGCAATAGAAATACACTGGAAGGAAGAGGGTGGGCCACCGGTCCAGCCGCCGACGCGCAAAGGCATTGGCTCAAGCGTTCTATCTCCCTCGCCGGGCCTTAATGAGGTCGAATTGATCTTTAACGTGGAGGGCCTGGAATGTCGGCTGGTTGCGATCGAAGATCCGGGTGAAGCTGTGAATCGGGAGCCATTGATGACCGTATCCCGGCTGACAGCAATCAGTTTAGCGTGAAGAACGCTGATTTGCGCGATCTATCGCACTGCAATTGGGCGATGGATAGGGCCGTTCGTCGCGGCTGAGTCTGCTACGAACTAGCCCCCATCATTAGCGTCGCCATCGCTGTCAGCATCTGTGCAGCAGCGAATGGTTTTTCCAAGGCAACGCTGTTGGGGACTCCTTGCGACGACCAGTCGGCGGTGCTGTCCCCGGTAAAGTAGATTACCGCAATATTGGGATACTTCTGCCTGGCATGGTGAGCGACCTCCCAACCCGACGGGCCCTTTCCGAGCTTGATGTCGGTAGCGAGACCGTGGAGATCATCGCTCTCGTCAATGAATGCAAGCGCCGCCGCACCACTGCCGCAATCCGACACAGTGTAACCACCAGCCACCAGACATTCGACGAGAGACATGCGAATCAAGGCATCGTCTTCTACAACGAGAATCGGCTGCACCACTTCCATGACATTTCATTCCTCTCTCCCAGTGGCTGCTAAACGACTGCCGGCGGGATATGTTTCATTGCGAAGATAAACGGGCGATAATCCCGGACCGACTAGCACAGATAAGTTAGCCATTTTCGGCTAATTATCCAAGTCACCAGTGAACAGGATAGGCGGGTCCGGTTTCATTGCTCCACCTGAGCCAGGACTGGCAGTGCGCTCGCTGGATGGGTTACCATTTCTGTCTTGCCGTTGACCTTTGCGGTCACTTCATCACTCAGAACGTGCAAACTCCGCAGCACCAAGCGGAAGTCCCAAACGGGATCGTTGTTATTTTTGCCGATTGTGCTGTTTGGCAATGTATTGCGTTCTGGACATTAATTCCGTGCACGATTGGGATCAATTGCCGCGCAATGCCATTTAGCCACCATGGCCCGTATCGCGCATCTTTCCGACATCCATTTTGGTGCGCACGATCCAAAAATCGTGGCCGCCACCGAAACATGGCTGCTTCAACGCCGGCCCGACCTCATCATAATTAGCGGCGACTTCACGCAACGTGCACGGATCAAGCAATTTCAACTGGCATCGGCTTACCTGAAGAGGCTGCGAGCCGCCGGCTTCCAGACGCTGGTGGTGCCGGGCAATCATGACGTGCCGTTGTACGACGTGCTTCGCCGCTTCACAGCGCCCCTGGACAGCTACAAAAAGTATATTTCCAACGATCTGTTTCCCTGGTTCGAGGACAGCGAGGTGGCGGTCCTCGGCATCAACACCGCTCGTTCGCTGACGATCAAGGACGGGCGGATCAATCGTGATCAGATTGCAATATTGCAGGCGCGTTTTGCCGCCGTAGCCCCGAGCAAGACGCGTATGCTCGTTACGCACCACCCGCTCTACGCGATGCCGATCGCAGAAGGCGACGAGTTGAGCGAAGCGGTGGGTCGCCACCGCGAAGCGATCAAGGCGGTGTGCGAGGCTGGTGTGCACCTTGCGTTGGCCGGGCACTTCCACCGTACCTATGCCGAGTCGGCGCGGAAGATGGTCGAGAACGCAGGCTCGACTCTTGTGATCCAGGCCGGCACGGCTACCTCGACCCGATTGCGCAACAGCGAGTTGCAAAGTTTCAACTGGATTCACGCGCATCGCTACGATGAGATCGAACTGCAGGTAATCGCCTGGGACGGCGGCTGTTTCCGGCGGGGCAGTCACGAGCGGTTTACGCACGACGGTAACAACTGGACTGCTCAGTCGATGGAGGAAGAGGTCGCAAATGATTGAGACCCATATTACCGGTGTGCCGCCCGGAGCTGAACCAGCCGCGCTTCCGCGCCAGGCGATTCTGGTCGTCAACACGATGAGCCGCACCGGCGCGAAGGCGTTTGATGAAGTGCGCAACAAGCTCATCACAGCGGGCATCGAGCTGATCGCAGCGCATGCAGTCGACGACCCTGGCGAAATGGAACCGGCCATCCGGGACGCGATCGCGCGGGCTCCTATGGTTATCGTCGGCGGCGGCGACGGTTCGCTGTCGAGCAACGTCGATTTTTTTGTCGGGCACGACACGGTGTTTGCAATCGTGCCGCTGGGGACTGCCAACAGCTTTGCAGGCACGCTCGGCATTCCCAAGGAAATCGACAGCGCGATCGAGGTTATCGCCAACGGGATGCGCAAGCGGATCGACCTTGGCCTTATCGACAGCGATTATTTCGTCAATTCCGCTGCTATCGGCCTTTCACCAATGATTGCCGAGTCAGTGCCGCATAATCTGAAGCGATATCTTGGCACCGTTGGCTATCTCATCTGGGCATTGCGGTGCGCGCTCAGATTTCGGCCGTTCCGGATGACGATTGAACAAGAGGACGGGCGCCGCGAACAACTTTGGGCGACTGAAGCGCGGATTGCCAACGGGAAGCAGCATGGCGGGGTCGAGGTGGTCGAAAGCCAGGAGCTCGACAGCGGCGAAATCGTCATTCAGGCGGTTACCGGCAAGAGCATATGGGGGCTGGGATGGAGTTGGCTTGCGACGATCCTGAAGCTTCGTGCGCGGCACGGCATGACCCGCGAATTTCGCGGGAGGACCATGAAACTGAGCACGCGTCCCCGTTTGAAGATTTCCGTCGACGGCGAAATTGCTGCCAGAACCCCGGTGACGGTGAGCGTCGCGCGCGGCGCAATTGACGTGGCTGCCCCCCGCGATGGGCAATTCCAGCCATAGTTTCTCCGGCCAAAACACGGTCAGCGGGGATGTTGGGTATCGACCCGGCCGATGAGTACTGGCTGGTGCTCAAGTGCCGCCGCTGTAAGCCCAGAGTTCGTCCGACATCCACAGGTACTCAAGGTAGTGACCAAGGCTCTCTCGCGTGTCGAGGTACACGAACGAGCAGCCATCGACGCCGCCCTCGTAAGCCACCGGCCAGCCTTTGGCAGTCACTTCCTTGCGGGCAGCATCCCAGTCCGGAACGCGCGAGCAGATGTGGTGCAGGCGCGGCGACTTGTCCGACGGATCAGCGGGCAAATAGTCGAGATAGTGTTCCATGTTGCCCGATATGGGCTCGATCAGCTCGATCTGCAGCGCACCCACCCAGGCCAGGCCCACTTTCAGGTGGCATGGCCCCCAGCCGCCAAGCGCGGTGAAGACTTCCATCTCAGGTTCAAACTCGACCCATTTGGTGACATTATGCCGTTCCCCTAGCAGAGCCTGAGCGTGCTTCAGGTCGCGCGTGACATAGGCGTTCTGAAAGAAGTTATGCAGAAGCATGTTCGCTCTCCCCAAAGGTCACCACACCTGCCGGCCCTCGGGCCAGCCGACGAATTTCCAGGCTTCCGGGCTCTTCCAGGTGAATTCGACATAATGGCCAAGGTAAGGGCGGGCATCAAGGTAGACGAAGACGAGGCTGGGGATCGCTTCCTTGATCGACAGCGGACCTTCGAACGCCAGCGGCAGGCCGAGTTCAGCTATCTCCCGGCGCATTTCGGCCTCATCATCGCGGCGCAGCGAAATGTGGTGGAAGCGCGGGACTGCATCGGATTTGTCTGCTGGCAGCATCGTCAGGTAATGTTCGATGGCGCCCGAAACCGGTTCGATGATCTCGATGTTGAGCCCGCCTGCCCAGAATGACGCCACCCGGTTCACCATTGGCTGTGGCCCCATGGGCGTGTTGACCGTCATATCCGGATCGAAGCGATCGAATTTCTCGACACCGAACTTGTTGCCGATGAATTCCATAGCCTTCTCGAGGCTATGCGTGACGTAAGCATTCTGCATGTGGCCGCGAATGAACATGGATTGCACCCTACTTTCCTCGCCATTCGGCGCCGATCGGTCCAAAGGCGTTTTCGATATCCTCGGAATTCCATCCCCAATCTTCGAGCTTATAGGCGTATGAGCCGAGCTTGTGCCGGGGATTATCGGCGTCCCACTGGCGCATGGCGGCCTCCCCCCGCACGGTCCACGCAAGTCCATGCAGATCGTATGCGTCACGTGCCACGCTGAGCGCGTCAGTGACGCAGGTCTGGTAGTCTACCTCGAGCAAGCGAACCATACCGCCAAGGGCAGCCTTCTGCATCTGGAAGCGGTTGAGTTCGTAGCTCCAGTAATCGACGGTTTCGCGTGCATAGCGGTGCGGAACAGGGTTCTCGAACGTGTTTACAAGGATTTCGTTCATCATCCGAAAAGCTGAACCCATCGTCGCGGCGAGATCGCGCCGCGAGATGACGAACGTGGCGCGGGGAAAGACTTCCAGAAGTTCCGCCATCTCGCCCGTGTGCCCCGGGTTCTTGAGGAGCCAGGGGCCCCGCTTGCCGCCCTGCTGCCATTGCAGGTACTGCAACATTCGCTTGAGGAAAGTCAGCGGCGAGACCCGGTTCACGGTGCGGGCCCAGTCCAGGTAAGGCTGATCGGGCGCGGTCGTGTATTGCATGACATAGTCGAAATTGGCGAGCGG
>JANLSP010000567.1:0-9358 GCA_031362485.1 Novosphingobium sp. | reverse complement strand
GGCCACAGCCGCGGCGGGGTGGTCATCAGCCAGGCTGCGGAACTTGCGGCAGAAAGGATCCGGCTCAACGTCTACCTGACGGCAATCCTGATGCGCAATGGCGAGAGTGCGCTTGATTCGGCAGGCATGGTGCCGTCTGATACGTTGCGCGAACGCAATTACGAACTGACCGAGGATGGGCTGGCGTTCAAAGTGCTCCCCGATCTCGCTTTCTCGTACGGCCGCTCGCCGCCCGAACTGGTCGAGCGCGCGCTATCGCAGATGACGCCCGAGCCGCAGTTTGCGCTGCTGACCCCCTTGAGCCTCACTCTTGAGCGGTATGGTAAGGTTCGCCGCGCCTATGTCGAATGTCTGGGCGATGAAACCGTGCCGCCGGCCCTCCAGCGGGCAATGCAGGCGCGAGAACCCTGCGTGATCGTGCGGGCAATCGATACCGATCATTGCCCCGGCTATTCCGCCCCCGAAGAAGTTGCTGCCGTGCTCGACGAGCTGGCGGCACTTGCCTGAACCATACCATCCGAGGAAGTTCGCATGACCGATGCCGCAAACAGCACCATCGATGTCGAAAAGCTGAAGCAACGTTATGCCGCGGAGCGCGAAAAGCGGCAGCGCAATGCGAACCGGGGTGAATACACCAGAGTCATCGGCACCGCTTTGGCCGACAGGTTCGATGTCGATATCTGGGCGACGGGCGACGGCAACCGGGAGCCGGTCACGCGCGATTTCGAGGCAGTCATTGTTGGCGGCGGTTTCGCTGGCATGATTGCGGCAGGCAAGCTGCGCGAGCACGGTGTCGCGGCCGACCAGATATGCATCATCGAGCGCGGGTCTGATTTTGGCGGCACCTGGTACTGGAACCGCTATCCGGGCCTCGGCTGCGATACCGAATCCTACTGCTACCTGCCATTGCTTGAAGAGACTGGCTACGTTCCCAAAGAAAAGTATGCGTATGGGCCAGAGCTGTTCAGCCATTCGCAGCGGATCGGTCGCCATTTCGGACTCTATGACAAGGCTTTGTTCCAGACCAAGGTCAATCATGCCGAATGGCAGGAAGAGACCTGCCGCTGGATCGTCAGGACCGACCGGGGCGATGATTTGCGCGCGCATTTTCTTTGGCTGTGCGCGGGTGCGACCAATCATCCCAAGCTGCCTGGCATTCCCGGCATCGAAGATTTCGAAGGCCATTCCTTCCACACCATGCGCTGGGACTACGGCTATACCGGAGGCGGACCGGACGAGGTCATGACAGGTCTTGCCGACAAGCGCGTGGGTATCATCGGCACGGGCTGCACGGCGATCCAGTGCGTCGCGCCGCTCGGCGAATCCGCCATGGAGCTGTTTGTCTTCCAGCGGACGCCTTCGCCAGTCAACGTGCGCGCCAATCGCCCGACGGACCCGGAATGGGCGGCATCGCTCAAGCCAGGCTGGCAAATAGAGCGCATGGAGAATTTTCTCAACGTCGTTGCCGGTGCGCCCGAGGAAGTCGATCTGGTCGATGATGCCTGGACCTGGAATTTCAAGAACGTGCGCCGGGTGTTTGATGCCAGCAAATCAAGCGGGGGCGACAAGGATCAAGGCGATCTCGCTGATTTCATGGGCATGGAGCGGGTGCGCGCCCGGGTCGATTCGATCGTCAGAGACAAGGCCACGGCCGAAGCCCTCAAGCCATGGTACGGCGCGCTGTGCAAGCGCCCGACTTTCCATGACTCTTATCTCAGCACTTTCAACCGCGCCAATGTAACGCTCGTCGATACCCAAGGGGCCGGCGTCGAGCGCATCACCCCGCGGGGAATCGTGGCCCAGGGCAAGGAGTACGAGCTCGACTGCATCATCTTCTCGACTGGCTTCGACCTTTCGGCTGGCATTGCAGGCGGCATGGGCTTCGATCCAATCGGCGTTGCCGGACTGAAGCTGACCGAGCGGCTGCAGCAGGCGTTCACGACCCTGCATGGCCTTCACTTCAGCGGCTTTCCCAACATGTTCATGATGGGCTTCTCGCAAGGCACGCTGGCGACCACCCGTACCTACGATATCACCATCCAGACCGAACAGTGCGCGAAGATCATGGAATACTGCCGTTTCCACGGCATCGAGCGGGAGGAAGTCAAGCCCGAGGGCGAAGCTGCCTGGCAAGCCGAAATGGCAGCCAGCCGAGTCGATCACGGTGACTATTTCAACGATTGCACGCCCGGATACCTCAATCTCGAAGGCAAGGGCGATCACGTCTATAACTACTACTACGGCGCCGGATCGGTGGCCTATCGTCGCCAGCTGGATAGCTGGTTTGCCGAAAGGCTGGAGCAGGACCTGACATTCAGTCCGGCGCCTGCCTGACCTGTCACGCAGTCAAGGGCAGCTTGTAGAGCTCTATCGCGTTCTCGCGCCCAATCCGGCGCTGGTCCGCGAGCGGCACACCCTCGAATTGGCTGGCAAGAGACGCAGCGCTGCCAGGCCATGCGCCATCGAAATGCGGGTAATCAGAACCCCACATGATGTTCTTCCGGCCGATAATCTCGCGGTTGAGGATTGCGGTGCGGTCACGCATGAAGGTGCAGGAAACGTGATCATGGAAAATCTCGCTTGGTTTGCGTCCTGAACTCAAGGCATCGCCCCAGGCCCATTTGCGGTCGTGCAGCCAGCGATCATCCATCCGCTCCAGCACAGGCAGCGGCCACGAGGCGTCGTTTTCGACTGAGACAACCTTCAGCCCGGGGTGGCGATCAAAGATCCCGGAGAAGAGCATAGTCACGATGCTGTACATCGTGGGCGTAAAGACACAGGCGAAATCGGCCCACATGTTGCCTGTCGCCATGAATGTCGTCTCGCTGGCGGCGACGTGAAGGCTGATTGGCATTTCCAGTTCTTCAGCGGCGCTCCACAGTTTCTCGAACGAAGGGTCGCTGTAGTCTTTCTGTGAATCCTGGCTTATGCTGATCATCGCGCCCCTCATGCCCAACTTCGCGCAGCGCGTCATTTCCGCCACATCGCGGTCGATATCGTCGGTCGGCAGCATGGCGATGCCGAACAGGCGCTTTGGCGAAGCCGCGCAGAATTCCGCCAGCAGTCGTTGAAGGCCATCATGCAGGCGCGGCGATATTCGAGATCGGGCAGGGCGAACATGCCGAGGCCAAAGCTGGTATAGATCAATTCCGCCTCGATCCCTTCGCGGTCGATTTCGCAGATGCGCTCCGCCGGATCGTAGGCGGCTTCGGGAACATCATTCCAGATGCCGTTAAAACCGAAGTCATAGGCTTCCGGATTGGCATATTTGCGCTTTGTCGCGATCAGTCCGATGCCGTCACCGGGGCTGTCCTCAAGGATTTTGGTCTTGCCGTCGATGACGAAGAAATCGCCTTCATTGGTGGTCAGGATTCGGGGCGCGCGATCAAGGAAGCGCCGGTCAATCCGCTTGGTCCACAGGTCACCGGGTTCGGCAATGTGCGAATCCGCTGAAACCAGCTTGAATGGCAACGTCACGGCTCTCTCCTTCAATCCTGTTGTCTGACCTGGGTCAATTCTGCGAGGATTTCTTCCCGATTTTCGTCCAGCCGGGGGGGCATCCGCACCGGCGGCCGGATCCCGTCGAAAGTCAGCGGAACGCCGGGGAAACGCAGCGACCCCATCGCCCTATCCTCTGCTTCGGCGAAGAAGCCGCTGCTGGCAAGCTGGGCATCGACGACGATGTCCTCAAGTGACAGGACCGGCCCAGCCGGAATCTGCGCTCGGTCTGCCAGTGCGAGCCATTCGGTCGTAGAGCGGGTGAGCAAAATATCGCCAAGAATGGTGTAGAGCGCGTCAATATTTTCGGTTCTGCCCGCCATGCCGGAAAAGCGGGGATCGGCGATCAGATCCTCGCGGTTGGCAGCGGCGAAGAATGAGAGCCATTGCTGGTCGGTATAGGGCATGAAGCTGACATGCCCGTCGAGAGTCCGGTAAGGCCCCCGCGCGCCTGCCAGAGTCCGGCCGTAGCCCATCACGCCTTGTTCACCGGCAAAATGGCAGCCGAGGAAATTCTCGACCATGTTGAAGGCGACCATGGTTTCGAACATGGGCACTTCGATCGCGGTTCCCTCGCCGGTAATAGCCCGCCGGGTCAGCGCAGCGCAGATCGCCATTGCGGCAACAATGCCGCAGGTCTTGTCGGCAAGCGCCATCGGTGCGTAGCGCAGTTCACCGGTCTGGCGGCGCACGAGGTCGGCGACGCCGGTCATACCCTGTATGATATCATCGTATGCCGGTTGGCCGGCGTACGGACCGCCGGCAGCAAAGCCTCCCAGGCTGGCATAGACGAGGTGCGGGTGGCGGCCGCGCACGGTCGCGGCATCGAGCTCCAGACCCTCAAGCTTCTGCGGACGGATGTTGTGGATCAGCGCATCTGCCGAGGCGAGCAGGGAGTGCAGATCTTCGCGCCCGGCGGGTTCTTTCAGGTCTATCGCGATGCTTCGCTTGTTGCGGTTGAGCGCGAGGAACATTGCGGCCATGCCTGGCTCGCGCGCTGGCCCGGTGGTGCGGGTCTGGTCGCCACCGGGCGGCTCCACCTTGATGACATCCGCGCCCAGATCGGCAAGCCATTGCGCGGCATACGGTGCCATCAGTACCGTGCCCACTTCGATAATCCTGATGCCTTCGAGCGGCAACATCGGGCCAAGCTCCCTGATAAGGTCCGAATGGCGGTAATGTAGGCAGTAGCGGGCAATTCCGTCTAATATGAAGAATCACCCGACCGATACTCATTTGATTTTGCCGGGCGCCGGTCGCCTTCGTTATATCTCTCTTCACGATCCTTTGTGGACGTTTCCGAGAGCGCTTCCCTGCAAAATCAGTGTCGCACAGGATCATTGCCATTGGCCCTCTTGTCCTTACCCTTGCGGCTTGGCTCATCGACAGCAAGGGAACAAGGAGTGGCATTGCAGGAGACCAGCGCGCGCAGCGAGTTCGCCCGCAACTGGACTGTCGTTCTCGCTTCCGCACTGGGCATGGCTTTCGCCTCGGTGGGGGTTTATGCACTTGGCGTGTTCATGCAGCCGCTCGAACAGGAGTTTGGCTGGAAGCGGGCTGACATCGCCGCCGGCATGTTGATTTCCTCATTATTCTCGGTGGTCACCGGACCCTTCATCGGGCTGATTGTCGATCGGGTAGGTCCCCGGCGGATTGGCCTTGTCGGGCTGGTCATGGGTTGCATGTCGCTGGCATCATTCTCGCTTGTCGGACCGTCTATCTGGATGTGGTGGGCACTGTTCGTGCCGGCGGCCATCGCGGGTTCGTGCCTCAAACCCACCGTCTGGGCGACTGCGGTATCAAGCCTTTTTGACTCGGGCCGCGGACTTGCCCTGGCATTTATGCTGAGCGGAACCGCGCTGTGCTCTACCCTGACTCCGATACTCGGCCATTATTTCGTCGAAAGCTTGGGTTGGCGGCAGGCCTATGTTGCTCTGGCCGCCTTTTGGGGCATTTTGGTTATTCCGATTGTCTGGCTGTTCTTCACCAGTGCGAAGGATCGCAGTCGGGTAATTGTGCGCGGCGAGCCGGCCGCGAACATCATATTGCCCGGGCTGGATCTGCGGCCGTCGCTTTTGTCCTGGAAGTTCTTCCGCTTGGCCCTCGCGGGCTTTCTGGCATCGCTTGTCGTGGTATCTTTTGTGACCGGGCTTGTCCCTGTCCTTACATCCTTTGCCATCGACCGGCAGTCGGCCGCCTACATCGCCGGGCTGATTGGCATTTCGACCCTGGTCGGGCGTCTGACCGGCGGCTTTCTGCTCGATCGCTTTAACGGCAACATAATCGGCGGAGTGAGTATGCTGCTGCCGATCATTCCGTGCACACTCTTGCTGCTGTTTCCTGGCTCGATTCCGATCGCATCGCTCGCCGTGGTCGTGCTGGGTCTGTCGCTGGGGGTGGAGCTGGATGCAGTCGCCTATCTGGTGGGGCGGCATTTCGGCATGCGCAATTACGGTACCCTTTTCGGCACAATCGCGGGCCTGCTGGCGCTGGCAACCGGCCTTGGCCCGGTGCTGCTCAATCTGGTCTATGATGCAACTGGCGGCTATACGCTTGTTCTGATGGCCTACATCCCGCTGAGCTTGCTGTCTGCGGCGATGTTTGCAAGCCTTGGCCGCTATCCGGTCCTTCCACCCATTCCTGAAATCCTGGCGCCCGACGCAGTCGAGAGGCCAATCCCGAGCAGTTGAAGCCAAGGAGAATTGTCATGTCGGCATTGTCTTTCAAGCTCGTCTCAGCCGATTCCCATATTGTGGAACCTCCAGACCTTTGGACTAGCCGGATCGACCACGTTTTTCGCGACCGGGCGCCGAGGATCGAACTGGGAGCGAGGGGGCACGAATTTGTCTGCGAAGGCATTGCAATCCCCCGCAAGGGCATCGGCACCATGGCGACGCAGAAGAAGTTTGCCGAGCCTGATAACCTCGAATTCAGTCTGGATGGCTTCTGGGAGGATGTTCCGGTTGCGGCATACGATCCGGCAGCGCGAATTGTTGAGCTTGACCGCGAGGGCATCGAAGCTGAACTGATCTACACCACGCTTGGCCTTGTCATGTACACAATAGAAGACGGACCATTCCAGCAGGCCTGCTTCCGGGCGTTCAACGATTGGCTGGCTGATTTCTGCGCGGCTGTCCCCAAGCGGTTGTTCGGCGTGGCCATGATCCCGCCCCACTCTCCAGAACGCGCGGCGGCGGAACTTGAAAGGTGCGCGAAGCTGGGCCTTCGGGGCGCGATGATATCGGTCGATGATGACGACGAGCAAGGCTACAGCCACCCCGCCTACGATCGCCTGTGGAGCGCGGCGGCTGCTTGCGGCATTCCGATCAGTCTGCATGTTGCAGCCAGCACGCAGTCGTTCCGGCGGACCAACAACGCTTTCACTGATTTCTCGCTGGGCTTTGCCCAGACGATGTACACCATTGCCAACATGATTTTCGAAGGCCTGTTCGATCGCCACCCAGGGCTGAAAGTCATCTCCGTCGAAAACGATGCCGCTTGGCCACTCGCCATGCTCGAGCGGATGGATGACCGCTTTTTGCGCGATCAGGGTTGGGCTGGGGTCTCTAAGGGACTTTCAACCCGAAAGGTGCCCAGCGACGTGTTTCGCCAGCACATTGCATGCACCTTCATGCGCGACCGGACTGCCATAGAGAACCGCGAGAGGATTGGCTCGGGCAACATCATGTGGGGCTCTGACTTTCCGCATTTCGATGGCGGATGGCCCGATGCCGCTGGCCGCCTTGCAGCCCAGTTTGAAGGAGTTCCGCTTGCCGATCAGATCCGGATAGGCAGGACCAATTGCATCGAATTCTACGACCTGCCGCTGGAGTCCGGTCCGGCCGATCGCATGGCCACACTAGCGGCCTAGGCGGTGCAGGCCCGCCGCAAGCGCGGGGCAGCACAGCATGGACCAAAGCGAAGGCCAAGCCTCCCCAGGGTCGCTGCTCAAAGCGAATTGATGCTTATTCAAAACCATGTAATGTCTTGTCGTAACGGACAATCGAAACCGGGAGATGGTATGCTGGAAACCCAGGCAAGGTCTAGGGCGCAGGAGCAGGTTTCCTGGTTGGAGAAAGCGCGCGCGATCGGTCCGATGATCGATGCTGCGGCGTTTCGTGACGAGCAGGCCACGCAGCTTTCGCAAGATGTGGTCCAAGCGATCGACGAAGCCGGGCTGTTTGCCATCATGGTCCCGGCTGAGCTGGGCGGGGGCGAGGCGCATCCGGGCGATGTCATCGATGCAATCAGCGAGTTGTCATACTGGGATGGTTCGGCTGGCTGGTACTCACACGCGGTGATGACCGGAGGCGCAGTTGCCGGGGCTTACCTTGGCCCGCGCGCAGCCGAAGCGATCTTTCCCGGCGGTCACTTTGTCAGGGCAGCAGGCCAGGCCGCGCCCACCGGCACGGCTGTGCGCGACGGCGATGGTTACCGCATATCGGGGCGCTATTCCTTCGGCTCAGGCACGCCGCATGCCGGGTTCGTGGTCGGCGGGTTCATGGTGCAGGAGGGCGGCAAGCCCGCCACTGACGAGAATGGCCAGCCCGTCATGCTGATCGGCCTATGTCCCAAAGAACGCACCAGGCAACTGGGCAACTGGGACGTGCTCGGCCTTCGCGGCACGGGCAGCTATGATTTCGAAGTGATGGACCAGCAGCTTCACGAGGATTTCTTCTTCAACGCTGCCGCGCCGGTGCAGCGCCGGGGCGGGGTGCTCTATCAGATGGGGTTCATGGCGATTCCTTGCCTGTCACATGCCTCTTTCGCTCTGGGCGCCGCAAGGCGACTGCTTGACGAATGGCGTAGCTTTGCGCGCGCTAAGTCGCGCGGAGCAGGGCTGGCCAGCGACCTCAACACTTTTCAGCTCGAATTTGCCAATGCGACGGCGGATTTGCATGCCGCCGATGCCTATGTCCGCTCGACCTTTTCGACGCTCTACGATGCCGCAACCAGTGGCTCTCCCACCGCGCAGATGCGGCTCGAAGGCCAGCTTGCGACGAGCCACGCCTTCACCGTTGCCAAACGGATTGCCCGGGCCGCCTTTGACGGCTGCACAACACGGGCCGTGCGCGACGGCAACCCAATCCAGCGCTGCATCCGTGACATCATGGCCGGTTCCGCCCATGTGCTGAACAGTGAGCAGGCGCTGATCGATGCTGGCAAGATGCTGGGGGGCGACGACGATGCCGGAACACCGCTCACTCGCGATGGCTATTCGCTGTGACAATCAAGCGGGCGCAAAGCAAACAAGCGGGTGGACGTGCGGCGTCCGACGAATTGCGCCACAAGGAGTTTAAAGATGTTTGACAGGATAATCCGGGGCGCGAGCATCGTCGATGGGACGGGAGCCGAAGCCTATTCGGCAGACATCGGCATCGCGAATGGTCGCATTGTCGAGATTGGCAGTCTAACAGGCCCGACACGTGAGACAATCGACGCAGATGGGGCTCTCGTCACCCCCGGCTTTGTTGACATCCACACCCATTTTGACGGCCAGTTCTTCTGGGACGAAGAACTCGATCCTGCTTTTTCCAATGGCGTCACTACGGCCATCGCGGGAAATTGCGGCGTCGGCTTTGCGCCGCACGACCCGCGATTTCGCACCCAGCTTATCGAACTGATGGAAGGCGTCGAAGACATTCCCGGCATTGTGCTCGACGAGGGCATGGACTGGAAGTGGCGGAGCTTTCCCGACTTTCTCGACCGCCTGGCGCAGCGCAGATTTACCATGGACGTGGGTATGCAACTGCCCCAGGCGCCACTGCGCGTTTTTGTCATGGGCGAACGCGCGCTGAAGCACGAACAGGCTACTGCAGAGGATCTGGCGCAGATGCAGAAGCGGATCGAGGCGCTGGCC